>DAOUFY010000159.1:0-4498 GCA_034429745.1 Anaerolineales bacterium | reverse complement strand
AAAACCAATGCTGCTTGGAGTAATGGGGATTAGTGTTAGAAAACAGAAACAAACGAAAAATAATTTTGTTTCTTTTTCTGAAATTAATAAAAAGATTAATAAAGAGCATAATTTAACGGAACCTTACTATTTAGACAATCAAATTGAAGGTGCTGTTTCTGAAATGATTGAGATGGATGAAGCAGATCAAAAAGCATTAATCATGCTGGCACAACGTGCCAGTTCTGCAATCCAAAATCACACCAAACAACAGCAATGGTTTTCGGCTTTGCAGGAGTTATCGCCCCAAATTGAGGGGATTCAAAGACTTCGAGCTGCGGCAAGTTACAATGGAAATCGTTTGTTAATAAATAATGAAAGAGCGGTTAATATAATACAGCCGAATATACTTAAAGAGGCTTTAGATCATTTCTGGGGAGGACCAAAATTAACACAAAGCCCTTTAACGGAATTACAGATTGTTAAGGATGCTATTTCTAAAGGTGAAACAGCGGCTAATGCGTTGCGAGAAATATTACGCAATGCAATAGAATCATTAAAACCGTATGGCGAAAAACGATACACTACTGAGTGGCTTCTTTACAATTTATTATCTTTAAAGTACTATGATGGTATTAAAGTGCGCGACATTGCTAATCGTTTGGCGATTTCTGAAGCGGATTTTTATCGAAAGCAGCGTGCTGCTTTGGATTTATTAGCACGCCGGCTGCAGGAAATGGAAGAGAACTATATAAATTCTATGAGCAACACCATGGAAGGACAAAAAGGTGAATAAATCATTCCTTATGGGATTTTTAGGTATGATCTCAGGTTTATTGCTGGGCTTTTTAGGCGCAGGTCTATTGCTGCTTCTTACACGTCCTCCTAAAGGAAATTCAATTGTATTAAGAACAGCACCAACTTCCTATATTAAGGTCTCAGTAAAAGGTGCGGTGCAATTTCCTGGTGTCTATAGTTTTGAGGAATACAGTCGAGTTGAGGATGCTATAGAAGCGGCTGGAGGCTTTAACAATGATGCAGATGTAGATTCGGTAAATCTGGCTGGTTTTTTGGAAGATGGGATGCAAATTAGCATACCGAAAAAACGTTTGGAAGCAGCATATGACAGTAATGGGCAGCCAAGTCAAACGAAACGATCTCCAATAAAAACTATGCAACCTCAACCAACAATTTCTTCTACAGGTATTAAGGTTGTCAATATAAATACTGCAGGCATAGATGAATTGATTACTTTACCTCGCATAGGTGAAGCTACGGCTAAGAAGATTATTCAATATAGAGAAATGTATGGTTTATTTCAGACGATAGAAGATCTTCAAAAAGTTTCTGGAATAGGAGAAACAGTATTTGAAGAAATAAAACCCTATATTAGTGTTCAACCATGAGGAAAAAATGTCAACTTATCAAGGTGTAATTCATCGTTATAAAGATTATTTAGATTTACCCTCTTATTGTGTTAATGTAACTCTTTTAGAGGGAAATACTCCTCTACTTCCAATGCCACGCTTGGCTGAGGAATTAGCCGAAGAGGCTGGGCAGCAACCTTTTGAATTGTATGTTAAATTCGAAGGGATGAATCCAACTGGCTCCTTTAAGGATCGAGGAATGACAGCTGCTATTTCTGAAGCATTAGGGAGGAAAGCGAAAGCGGTCATTTGTGCTTCCACTGGGAACACTGCAGCTTCTGCAGCTGCTTATGCAGCGCGAGCGGGAATAAAGTCAATCGTATTAATTCCCCAAGGTAAAGTAGCTGTGGGTAAACTAGCAGCAGCACTTGCTTATGGTGCTCAAGTGATTCAAATAGATGGTTCATTTGATGATGCTTTAACTTTGGTAGTAAACATAACTCAAAAGCACCCTATAGGATTAGTTAATTCAATAAATCCTTACCGTATAGAGGGGCAAAAAACAGGAGCGTTTGAGATTTGCGATGTATTAGGTGCTGCACCGGATCTGTTCTGTTTGCCGGTAGGCAATGCTGGCAATATAACAGCATACTGGGCGGGCTTTAAGCAATATCATCACAGTAAAAACTGTGGGTTGCCACAAATCTTAGGTGTACAAGCTGAAGGAGCAGCCCCTTTAGTTTTAGGATATCCAATTGAAAAACCTGAAACGGTGGCAACTGCTATTAGAATTGGTAAACCAGCTAGAGGTGAACAAGCTTTGCAAGCTGCCGAGGAATCGGGGGGATATATTTGTGCAGTAAGTGATGAACAAATATTATCCATGCAGCGTCGGTTGGCAAAAGAAGGACTTTGGGTTGAACCTGCCTCTGCAGCCGGAATAGCCGGTTTAGCCCAAGAAATGAAAAAGCAACGCTTAAATGTTGGGGGAAAACGGGTTGTTGCAGTATGCACAGGACATGGGATGAAAGACCCCGATATTATTACTTCTAAAATGCCTCAACCATTGTTGTTGCCGCCTGATTTTACGATGTTGGAAAAAGCAATTTTAGAATAATTATATAAGGTATCAGGAATATGTTGAGATTATATTTCATACGTCATGGTCAATCTGAGAACAATGCATTATGGGAACGCACAGGATCTTCTCAGGGAAGGAGTGAAGATCCCGCATTGACTGTAATAGGTAGAAAACAAGCTGAAGCTGCCGGGCTATATTTAAGCCAATTGTATGAAAAAGAACAAATGGTAACGTCTCGTCCTACACAAAAAATCACCCATCTTTATACAAGTTTAATGCTACGAGCAGTAGAAACAGCAACAATTATCAATCGTTATTTAAAGCTTCCATTGCATGCCTGGATTGAAATTCATGAAGGCGGAGGGATATATTTGGATGATCCCATTACTGGGAGACCACGCGGTTTGCCAGGTAAAGATCGTGCGTTTTTTGAGAAGCATTTTCCGGAATTACGCTTGCCGGAAAATCTTAACCACAAAGGCTGGTGGGATAATCGTCCTTACGAAGAGCCACATCAAGTAATGGAGCGTGCAAAAAGTTTTGTAAAACAACTTATTGAAAGGCATGGCAATACAGATGATTGTGTTGCGATCGTCAGCCATGGAGATTTTTATCAAAGAGTGATGTCCGTTTTGTTAGGAATATCAACTCATTATTATCACCGCGATTTTCCAGAAAGAACTGTTTATTTTAGTCAGACTCCACAAGAATATATTCAGGGACTACCTCCCCATTGCTGGTTTGTGCTTAATAATGCAGGGATCTCAAGAATCGATTTTCAACAAGAATATATTGAATTTGTGTATTTAAATCGTGTTGACTTTTTACCCAAAAATCTGATCACTTAAATTTTGGAAAAGATATATTTTGGAGAAAATATGATTAATAAATTGATAAAATACCTAATATGTTTGATGGTTTTGATGGCATATACGGGTTGCCAGACGAATCTTCCTCCTATATCAGAGATGGAGGAAACGAATGCAGAACTGAAAAAGGAATATACTAAAACCTCTCTACCTGTTGAGGAAGAAACGTCAATAATAACCACTGAGGGGAACATTGATATTGTTCCATCTACAATGAGTCCTTTAAACAACCAGATTTATACTGCAATTCCGGCTCATACTGCTATCGTTGGAACTCCTGTGGAAGCAAAAAATGATAACCGTCCTTTATCTTATTGCGAAAAATATGGGTTTCAAATTCTCGAGGCGTTGCAAAAACAAGGAGTTATCTTTCATGGTGGAGGAGGGGGAGGCGGAAATGAAAATGAATGCGGTATGAATTTTGAGGGTTTAAGAAACATAGAAGATATTACCTTATTTAATAGGGTGGTAAATGATGTCTTTGCTGTTGATAATTGGGTTGAAGATAAACAAGCAGCAGCTGGGGGACCTATTGGGGAAGTAATTGGTTTTAAGAAAGAAAACGAGCGATGTATTTTTCGCTACGAATGGCAATTTCCCAAAGACGGACGTTGTCCTACTGATAGACCGATAGGGGATTGTGAGATTCCGCAAAAAGAGAAAGTGTATATATTATCTTTAGCTTGTCAGCATTTTAGTGAAGATTCGAAAACTCCAACACCTTTAATGAGTATAGAAACAAAATCGCCTTAGTCAGGTGGCGGAATAATACTCATAAATGGATATAATCTGTCATTATGAGCTCGGGAGAAAATTGTTCTAGTGTCTTAACTAAATATTCAACTCCAGCTTCTAACAAGGGGATTGTTTTTGTTATGGATGGAGCTGCTTTTCCAAAAACAAATTTTACCCATAAGTATTGTTCATCTGGGTGAATTACAACTTGTTTGATGTTTTCGAAGGGACAGTAATGAATAATAATACTGTATTGGGATGCATATCCTAATTCTTCTTCAAGAAAAATGATTTGGCAATCTGTAGCAATGATCATTCTAGGAGGAGATATGATTGGTTTTAAAAAGCTCTTTCCTCTGATCATAGGTTGAAATATGGCTAAATGAGCCTGTTCTTCAGGTAAACAACTGTAATGTAAATAGTGATTGAATTTGATTGGATTAGGTTTAGATGAAAGATGGGCGTGG
>DAOUFY010000158.1:0-44128 GCA_034429745.1 Anaerolineales bacterium | reverse complement strand
ATCCATCAACGAAAACGATAAAAAGCACAATGTGCCACTATTAATTTACATTCATTTGGATGTGGCAGGGTATAAAAGGTTACATAAAATAAACAAACAACACAATGAACAGGTTATCCATTGCGTCCGCTGCGCAATGCTTCTAATTTTGCTTGTAATTCAGCTTTACGTTGGGATGCTGCGTTTTTTACTTCTTCTTGAAAACTTGAGCTGCGCTGCATGATTTGCTGGCGCAATTCCTCACCTGAAAGCGGAGTAAATAAAATCATCAATCCAAAAGCAATGACGCCACCGCTGAGAAAACCTATAAAGAACCGCACGAAACTAGCCATATTTATCTCCTTTGCACCAAATGGAAACCTATGCTTGAAAACCTATTGTTATAGATTATAATGTGGAATAACAAGTCTGTGAAGGAAAAGAGAACAATTATTTATGCTTATTCTTTCTATTGGAATGCCGCGGGCTGGTTCAGGATGGTATTATCAGTTGCAGCATGATTTAATTTGTGCCAATGGTGGTCAAGATGCACGTGAGATCCGACGCCGTTTTCACCTGGAAAAAATATTAACAGAAGTGAACTGCAATATTGGCGCGTTCACCCCATGGCGGCTCCTGCCGGTTTGGTTGCCTTCCTTATTAGGGAATACTTATGTAATAAAGGCACATGCTGCGCCAACTCCGCTGGCAAGCTGGCTGATTAGAGCCGGTTGGATTAAAGCGACATACATCTATCGAGATCCTCGAGATGCTATGCTTTCTGCTTATGAAAATGGACAACGCGCTATTCAAAACGGGCGTTCAAACGCCTTTTCTCAATTGACTTCTTTTGAAGAGTCATTGGAATTTATGGAAAAGTATGTGGAGATCGGCAAACTTTGGCTTTCCAAGGCTGAGGTTTTGCATACCCGTTATGAAGATTTAATTCTCCAATATGAATTGGAAGCTGATCGGTTGCTGAAATTTTTGAACATACCACGCACTGCAAAGAGCGAAGAGGTGATAAAGAAATACCAACCCCAAGAAGCTCAGCGATCTGCACAGGCAGGAATGCACTTTCGTAAAGGGAAAATTGGGCGCTTTCGTCAGGTGTATTCACAGGAGCAACAGCAAGAATGCTGGAAAAAATTTGCCCCATTTCTAAAACAATGGGGTTATGAAGTATGATATACTTTACCAGACAGTTAATGCCCCCAAGGGGACTCGAACCCCTGTTTTGGCCTTGAGAGGGCCGCGTCCTGGGCCGCTAGACGATGGGGGCTAAAAACTTGATTTATTCTACTATACCATCACCAAAACGTCAACATCTTTTCTTTTGGTTATAGAATACTTTTTAGGAGGAAAAAAGGGAAAAATGAGCAAATTTGGGTTTATCATTAATCCAATCCATTGGAGAGTGCGTTTAAAAATCCTTTCTATTACTGTTTCGGCTGTTGTTTTAACCTTAGCTATTTCCACATATTTACATTTTCAATCCTTGTCTCATTTGTCTAACCAATTACTAACTCAGAAAAGTGATTTATCGGATCAGGTAGTATCCGCTCACCTCGATGAGTTCATTCGAGGAGAATTAATGTATAACTTGTGGATTGGGGCTGTTTTAGTAATTCTTGCTATTGTTTTCAGTTATATTACCAGTGCTACAATTGTGTATCCCATGCATTTGGTAACAACAATTTCACAGCGCCTTTCAACGGGAGATGTTTCGATTAGCGAAGACGAAAGAAAGAAGATGATTGAAGTTCTCCCTCGTCAGGACGAGTTAGGGGCTTTGATGAGGGCAAATGCCAAATTGATGGATTATTTTCAAACTATGGCACGCGCCTCGCAGCGGATTGCGCAGGGAGATTTGCAATTTGATGTTTATCCGCGCAGTGAGCAGGATTTACTGGGGAATGCGTTTAAGCGAATGATTCAATTTCTAACTGAAATGGCAAATGTAGCCCAGCAGTTATCGTTAGGCAATATAAAAATTGATCTAAAACCGCTTTCTAAAAAAGATGTGTTGGGCAATGCATTCTCTCGTATGGTGAAGAATACCGTTGAAATGGTGAATGTTGCACGTTCACTAGCCGAAGGAAACTTAAGTGTGAACATAACTCCGCATTCTGAAGAGGATATGCAGGGCAACGCGTATCTTCAGATGGTTAATAAGCTGCGTGAGGTGGTTGGGAAAATACAATTGCAAGCTGAACAATTAGAATCGGCTTCTCAGCAATTTGCTCATGCGGCGGAGCAATCTGCTCAGGCATCTAATCAAATAGCGAGCTCGGTTGAAGAGGTTAGCCGTGGCATTCAACACACAACCCAAAACATCAACCAGACTCTGCCTAGTGTCAATCAACTTCAGCGAGCTATTGAGGAAGTTGCTAAAGGTTCACAGGAGCAAGCCCAAAGTATCAATACAGTAACTAGTGAGATAGAAGGTCTAACGAAAGCAGTAAATGAGATTAATACTACGGCTCAACAGCAAACGCAGCAGGTTGAAGAAGCTCTGCGAGCACAAGAGAAAATGCTTTTAGCTGTTAATGATGTTATAGGCGTTACAGAAATGGTAAAAGTAGATAGTAACCATTCTGCTCATACAGCCCAGGAAGGGGCTTTGATTGCAGAAAAAGCTTCTCAAGGAATGGATAGGGTGCGGAGTGCTACTTTGGAGTTGGCTGAAAGGATTAATGAATTAGGAAACCGCTCATCCCAAATTGGGCAGATTGTAGCAACGATAGAAGATATTGCTTCACAAACCAACTTGCTGGCTCTAAATGCCGCAATTGAGGCAGCTAGGGCAGGCGAGCATGGACGCAGTTTTTCTGTGGTAGCAGATGAAGTACGCAAATTAGCTGAACGATCAGCTCTGGCTACAAAAGAAATTACTGGAATTGTTCAAGCCGTTCAAAGCGATGTAAAGGGTGCAGTGGAGACGATGCACTTAGCAGCTCAGGATGTGAACGAAGCAGTGGCTTTAACAGAGCAGGAAGGCAAGGCGTTTGATCTAATCACCCAAAGCACCCAAAACACTGCCAATCGAGTTGAAACTATTCGCGAGACTTTGAAGAAAATCGAAGATGCAGAAGCTTACTTAGAAAAAGCCATCCATAGTGCCGGTGAAATAGCTGAAAGAAACCGTCTAGCTACTCAGAAGATTTCGGATATGATTCAACAGGTGATGCGTAATCTTGAGGCGGTTACAGCAGTTGTAGAAGAGAACACTGCAGCTTCCGAGGAAATGTCAGCTAGCGCAGATGAAGTAACCCGCGCAGTAAATGGAATCGCTGCTGTTGCCCAAGAGAGCCATGCAGCAGTTGAGAAAGTTGCTGCTCTTGCTGAAGATGTTTCAACCTACGCTCAAGCTGTTACAACGGATGCAAACAGCCTGAGAGAAATGGCTTCAGTAATGAAGGATGTAGTATCGCTATTTATACTAGAACGACAAGCTTCAGCGGCATAGTAATTATTAGCCGCCACCCAAGCGGCGGCTAATAATTTCTTTTCGCAGTGCCATGATTCTCCCGCTTGGATCAAGTTCTGCGGGACATACTGTGCTGCAATCAAAGGCACTGTGACAGCGCCATACCCCAGAGGCACTATCGAGCAGGCTGAGCATTTTTTCTATGCCTTGCTTGCCCTGATAATGAATGGCTGCGAGTGCGGCGGGTCCTAAGTATTCCTCATCACTGGCAACAATAGGACAAGCGCTGACGCATAAACCACACTCAATGCAGTCGCCTAGGCGGGTGATATTGCTTGGAGCATTGTCTGAAGGTTTGACAATACCCTTGCCTAATGGTGCTTCGGTGAGAGTATAAACATGCTTCTCACCGACCGACTCCATTACAGCATAGAGCGGAGTCATATCTACAACAAGGTCGCTGATCACTGAAAAATTCCTCAGCGGCTCAAGTTTGATTGTGCCGCCATCGAAGGTTACATCTTGAATTTTTGTAATGCAGGTCAACTTTTCTTCGCCATTAACCCGCATGCCGCAAGAACCGCAAACACCATGGTGGCAGGCATGCTCAAAGGTAATTGTAGGGTCTTGATATGCCCAAATACGTTCTAATCCATCAATAACGTGCTCTTCTGGATCTACCAGAACAAGGAAATCTTGAAAGTGAGGAGCTTCTCCTTCTTTTTGGCGGAAGACTTGGTACCTTACAATCCACTTCGTGTTACCGAGAGCCATCATGCCTCCTTTATGAGATAGAATTGGCGATAAGGAAGCAATTGAACTTCCTTGGTACGGCAGGGGGTAGAAATGCCCAATTTTTCGCAAACGATATCAGCGGTTTTTTCTGCGATGGCACGCGTGATGGTAGCATTTCCACCGGTAACCGTAATAAAGCCTTCGACATTATCTTCAGATTTATGCTCAAAGCATTTAAAAGTCCGTGAAGCGCCGCGTCCTCTCCCTTTACCAATAAGCGGGCGCGTTGAAGCATAAACACCACGCTCTTTGAGATTTCGGATCTGGGGCACTAATTCAGCTCCACGTTCGAGCATCAAGCGTACATGATCAGGATTAATAGGTACGTAGTCTAATTCTGTAACTTCATAAGAAGTTGTTCCCACCACCATCATTTGTCTTTGGGGCTGGATAATATCCCCATCGCTGGGTAAATTAAGATGATTGATAGTACGCTGAACTAATCGCTGTTCATATCCGACCATAACACCTGGTGTTGGTTTGATAGGCACATCAATACCCGCCATAGCTGCGATCTCTCCGGTCCATGCTCCGGTAGCATTAACAACTACATCGGCTCGCAATTCATAACGTTTGCCATTTTTTCTATCCAGAAGCTTTACGCCACAAACAGTATTCTTGCCATCCAAGATAAGTTCAGTTACCTTAGTGTATAGCTTTATTTTTGCTCCATTTGATTTTGCGGTAGCCCCAAAAGCCAAAGCGAGACGCAAGGATTCAAATGCTCCGTCAGGAACGATAATCGCGCCTTTGACTTTGGGATTGAGATATGGTTCAATTTGAAGAGCGCGTTGAGCTGAAATTTCTTGCGTTGGAATTCCACATTCGGCGCAATTCTCCAAAAAGGTTTTCCTGAAATCCATATCGTTATCATTAAGGGCGATAAATAGACCTTCGTTAGATTCAATAGCTTGGGGTGCGATTTTTCGTAAGATGGCATTTTCTTTGACCATTTCGATAGCAGCTTCATGGTCTTTGACAGCATACCTGCCACCACTGTGCAGAACACCGTGAGCTCTTCCTGAACAACCATTAGCGACAGAACCCTGCTCAACAACAGTTACATCAACGCCGCGCAGGGCTAAGTCGTGAGCTGTGGCAAGTCCTGTAAAGCCAGCTCCAATGATAATTACGTGTGGTTTTTTCATTTTCTCCTCTCCACTCCATGAGTTATTTTTCAGCTTATTCAAAAGAGTAAGGTGTGCGGGTGGGCAATGGCTTATGCGTTGGGGTCCATTCAGGAACAGTGATCTCAGATACAAAGACTAGTTGGGCTATGCCAGAAAGATCTTCATACAAGCGCACAGCGTGATAACCACCGCGTGGCCATAAACCCACACAATACAAACGATTTGGGTATGGTTTATAGACCGAACAAGTTAGTTTCTTGGCTGCTATTTCGGCAAAAAATTTTCCTTTTATTTCTTTTACGCTATCTGCAAGTTGGATAGTGATCATGTACCCATGTGTTTTTGTTGCATAGGTTCCTTGGCTATAAATGCGCGCTCCGCGAAAATCAACTCCCTGGCTAGAAATGGGATTTACCCCTGCAGGCACTTGAGCGGATTCAGCAGTGAGATCTGGGGTTCCATTAGCAGCTGCTGGCATTAATTCAGTAGCTGTTTGCGAAGGGGTCGCGTTAACTAGTGTCATTTGGAAAGATAACGCAGCTTGGGTTTGCACAAGGGCTGATTGAGTCTGCTGTTGTGCCAAGTTTACTGCATTCTGGGTGAGCTGCAGTTGCGCTATTGCCAACTGTGTCTCATGTTGGCGAAATGCATTTACTGTTTCTTCTGCGATTTGAGTTTGAGCGATTGCTGTTTGAGCTGCGTTTTTTGATGTGTTGCAGGCAGTAAGCAGAGCTATGGTGAAAGAAATTAATATTAGCCTTGGAAAAATTTTCATCGTTTTATTTTTTACTCGCTCTCTTCAGTTTTCTTAACCCGTTTTGTCGGTGGGGGTGCAGTAGAAGTCCAGGGGGGAAAAGTATAGTTTGTAGCAAAGCGAACAATTTGCTGACCATCAACATTCTCAATAACTTGAATTAAGTACTTACCGCCTTGGAATGGCTTACCGGTACAGTAAAGGCGATTGGGATATTCCAGAGGAGTGCTGCACTTTTCGAGTAAATTATCACCAACCTTGATAATGTAATTTTTTCCCCCACTCGTACCTACCGCTGATTTTAGATCAATGGAGACTCCATAAGTGTACATATTGGGCTGCCCCCAAGCTTTGAATTCTGCATCGGTAAAATCAGTGCCGTCACTGCCCTTGGGGTCGATTTGGGGGGCAGTCGGGTTGGTGAATCCATCTCCCTCTGCAGGAGAGCCGCCTTCGGACGCTGGTGTTGCTGGTACACTGGTCAGAAGACGAGCGACCTCAGCGGTTTTTTGTGCGCTTTTTGTTAGGGCATTTTCATTTGGCTGAGGAGAGGCGGCGTTTGTTTGCGGAGATTGGTTGGATGTACTTGATTGAGTTAAAGCCAGGGCTTTTACTCCTTCGGCAACTTGTGTTTTTACTAATGCTTCTTGGCTGGACTGAATTTCTTGCATTTTCTGTAAGGTGCTCTTTTGGGCTTGAGGGTTTGGTCCGTCAAAGAAGGGAAAGCCAATGCTCAGAGAGCATGCTAAAGATATAAGCATACATAATAATCCAATCCAAATCACT
The DNA here is from genome assembly GCA_034429745.1 of Anaerolineales bacterium. GTDB lineage: Bacteria > Chloroflexota > Anaerolineae > Anaerolineales > DRKV01 > JBAXBF01. The sequence goes on along the minus strand of DAOUFY010000158.1, from coordinate 37,254 downwards.
TTTTTCATAAACGTTCCTCTCCAATCTAACATTATATAACATTAACCCCTAAAACGGAAATATCATTTATGAGATTTTCGCGAATCATTTTCATTACACTGGGAGTATAGGCTAAAATATCTTCTGCTGTCATACCATCTTTGCCAATGACTTGGGCTGCCAAATCTCCTGCCATACCGTGGATTGCCACACCGGCCCGAAGAGCTTCGGATGGGGGTAACCCAAGACCGATCATGGCAGCAATGATGCCGGTTAAAACATCTCCGCTACCTGCAGTAGCCATTCCATCATTGCCACTCATGTTGATGAAGAGCTTTCCATCTGGATATGCTATTAAAGAATGAGCTCCCTTAAGTACAATATGTGAATTAAGAGAAGCTGCTGTTTGGAGAAGGATATTTATTTTATCTTTTTCAATTTGGGCTGGTTCTAATTTGCAAAGGCGCGCCATTTCTCCAAGATGAGGGGTGAGAATGGTTGGGGCAGAACGCGTTTGAAGGATAGATGGCTGTTTGCTTATAGCTGTAATACCATCTCCGTCAATAATAATTGGTTTGTTTACTTCAGCACATAAAGAAAGTGCACATTCTTGAGTTTCGGCTTCGCAAGATAAACCAGGTCCAATCACAAGCACATCTGCAAGCTGTGCTAAGTCCAATAGGTTGTGCTTGTTTGAATAAGCAATGCTACCGCTATCGGTTTCTTTTTGTGGATGAAAGACAACTTCGCTGCCCTTTACTGCGAGGAATGGGATTATTGAGCGCGGCGCTGCTAAACGGACGTACCCGCCGCCGGCTTTTAGGAACGCTCGGCAAGAGAAGGCAGGGGCTCCATAATAGTTAGCTGCTCCACCAATACATAACAATTTTCCAAACGTATTCTTGTGTCCCATTTCATTACGCGGGGGTAAAGTGATAGGGAAATTAAGCGAGGCGGCTATGGTGTCTTTTTGATAAAGTTGAGGTGGAAAGGAAATATGGGAAATGAAGAGCTTTCCTCCATAAGCATATCCTGGGTAAAGTAAATTACCCAACTTGGGCAAGCCAAAAGTAATGGTAGCTTCAGCACGGACAGCTACTCCTAATACTTCACCTGTGTTGCCATGAATGCCCGAAGGAATATCCAAACTCAATACTGGCTTATGGCTTTCATTGATGGCTTCTATTATTTGCTGATATGACCCGCTTACAGGGCGTTCTAAACCGGTACCGAGAATAGCGTCAACAATCAATTGACAATGAGAGAGATGATGATGAAGATCTGATTGAGTGTAATTTCTATAAATGGTGATGGGCAAATGGATTATAGAGTCATAAGCTTGACGAGCTGTACCGCTGATTTTTTCTTCATCAGAAAGAAGAAAAACAAAGACACGATGCCCATAGGAGTGGAGCTTACGGGCGACTACGAAACCATCTCCGCCATTATTGCCACTGCCACAAAAGATGAGGATTTTTTTAGGAGTGGAATCCCATAATTGATGAATTAATTGAACCGCTGCTATACCGGCATTTTCCATCAATATATAGGGGGGAATGCCATATTCTGCACTAGCTGCGGCGTCGAGAGCACGCATTTCATTAACGCTGCAAACTTTCAAAAAGGATCTCCTTTCACTTTGGTTAAAAGATTGCATCGGTAATTAATATTAATCTATGGCTTCAACTCGTTTGATTTCTGGGAAAAATTGTTTAAGTGTGCCTTCTACCCAACCATGAAGGGTATGGGGCTTCAAGTCACAAGTTTCGCAGGCTCCTCCTAACCGAACTTTAACAACATTATCTTCATAGGAAATAAATTCCACTAAGCCGCAATGGTAATGTTCAATGTATGAGCTTAATTGTTCTATTAGACCGCTGATCCGTTCTTCGATGGAATAAGTGGAGTTCCTGTTATCTTCTTGAATAATGTTGGTTTGCATGGTTCCCTCCCAAGTTTAGGGGCAATAAATAATTGGTTTAAGTTGGGGTTTCCAGCCATTCTTCAGATACAGATTCTACTTGTTCTCGTTTTTTATGGCTTTTGCTGGGTTTCTTTTTTTCAACGGAGAACTTGAGCTTTTGTTCTCCTTTATCATCAGTCTCGTTATCAATGTCAACCAGCACTGTATCTCCACTGACAAATTTGCCGCCTAAAATATCAAGAGAAAGCGGACTTTCAAGATGTTTTTGTAGTGCGCGGCGTAGAGGACGCGCGCCAAATGCAGGATCGTAACCTTTTTCTGCCAGCCAATTTCGGGCTGCATCACTAACGGTAAGTTTTATTTTCTGCTCCGCGAGTCGGTTTTGAATTTCTACTAAATTGAGGTCAACAATTTGGCGCATGACTTCTTTAGAGAGGGGAGAGAAGGTAACGATCTCATCAATTCGGTTGAGGAATTCAGGACGAAAAGTCTCTTTTAATGTGCGCATGATTTTTTCGTGAGATTGGCGTACTTCGTCATTAGAAGTTGACTGCAAGAAACCGATGCTGCCCGCTTGACGAATATATTCTGTACCTAAGTTGCTTGTCATGATTAGCACACAATGGCGGAAGCTAACTACATGACCTTGTCCATCTGTTAATCTTCCATCATCGAGAATTTGCAGCAGAGCGTTCCACACTTCAGGGTGGGCTTTTTCTACTTCGTCGAAAAGAATAACTCGGTATGGACGTCGACGGACTGCTTCGGTAAGCTGTCCACCTTCTTCGTAGCCGACATATCCCGGCGGAGCGCCAAACAAGCGCGAAGCTGTATGCTGTTCGCGATATTCACTCATATCAATTCGTACAAGAGCATCTTCGTCATCAAAGAGAAAAGCAGCAAGAGCTTTAGCGAGTTCAGTTTTGCCAACCCCCGAAGGCCCAATAAAGATAAAAGAGCCAATCGGGCGGCGTGGATCTTTCAGGCCGGAGCGGCTGCGGCGGATGGCATCTGAAATAACTCGAATAGCTTCGTCTTGCCCGATAATGCGTTCTCGCAAACGATCATCCATGTGGAGCAATTTTTCTGCTTCGGTTTCCATAAGTTGATGAACGGGAATGCCTGTCCATTGACCGATTACTTCAGCAATATCGTTAACATCTACAACTTCATCCAGTTGGTGTTCCGCTTCCCATTTGTCGCGCAGTTCGTTGAATTTCGTTTCAAGACGAATACGTTCAGCTTTCTTTTGCGCTGCTCGTTCATAATCCCTTTCAACGCCGGCTTGTTCCTCTTCTGCAGCAAGCCGGTTTATTTCCATCTTCATTTCTTTTAAGTCAGGGGGAAGGGAATATAATGCTACGCGGACTTTAGAAGCTGCTTCATCAATGAGATCAATTGCCTTATCTGGCAGGTGGCGATCGGTTACGTAGCGATGAGACAATTTCGCAGCCATAATCAAGGAATCATCAGAGAAATGGACCTTGTGGTGTGCTTCATAGCGGTCGCGTAGCCCAAACAACATTTTGATGGTATCCTCCACGCTTGGTTCTTCTACATAGATAGGTGCGAAACGGCGTTCTAGAGCTGGATCTTTCTCAATATACTTATGATACTCATTGGATGTTGTGGCACCAATGCAGCGCAATTCACCGCGCGCTAAAGCCGGCTTCAACATATTTGAGGCATCCATAGCTCCTTGGGCTGCACCTGCGCCTACGACAGTGTGTAGTTCATCAATAAATAAGATGACTTCTCCAGCTGCTTTTTGCACTTCTTCGATTGTATGTTTCAAGCGTTCTTCAAAATCACCGCGAAAACGCGAACCGGCAATCATCGCACCCAAATCTAAAGCAACAATTCGTTTGCCCATTAATATTTCGGGAACATCATTATTAGCCACTTTCTGAGCTAGCCCTTCCACAATGGCAGTTTTTCCAACGCCGGCTTCTCCAATAAGAACGGGGTTGTTCTTTGTGCGGCGGCATAAAATTTGAATAACTCGTAGGATTTCACTATCTCTGCCAATAACAGGGTCTAATTTGCCTTCCTTTGCTAAGGTAGTAAGGTCGCGAGAGTACTTCTCTAGTACGCGAAAACGGGTTTCAGCCTGCGGATCCGATATTCTTTGTCCCCCGCGTAATTGTTGAATAGTATCCTGCACTCTTTCTCTGGTGATGCCGCTGCCTTCTAGCAGGCGAGCTGCTGGGGTATTTCTTTCACTAAGGATAGCAAGAAAGATATGTTCGGTAGAAATATATTCGTCTTTTAGTCGGTTAGCTTCTTCATTAGCTAAATCAATGATGCGTTTAACGCGTGGAGTTATAAAGATTTGTCCTGCCCCACCACCAAAAATATTTGCTTTAGGACTAGTGCGTAATATATAATCCAATCTCTCAATTAGAGTTTGTGAATCAACTTTTAACATTTGCAATATTTGCCCTACTACTCCCTCTTTTTGTTCGATGAGAGCGAGCAAAATATGCTCTGTATCTATCTGATTGTGGCCATAGCGCTGGATAATTTCAGCGGCGCGTTGAGCAGCTTCTTGTGCTCTTTCTGTAAATCGGTCAAATCTCATCATAAATTAATTACCCTTTTCTTCTAACATTTTTGTTAGCAAGGTTAGCTTTTTTCTTTATATATTATATCATCTGCGAAGACTGCATTGTTCATTATTCTATTAAATCTGCATAAGAAAATGTTTGCATGATATACTAGTATTACGGATAAGAGGTGATTTCCTATAGTTAATGGCAATGATGGAGGGATAAGCTGTGAAAATTTTATTAAAGCGCGCCATAGGTTTAATTTTACTGCTCCTCGCTTTTATGGGAATTGGAATGTGTATTGCGGGAAGTTTTTTTGTCATCCGGGCAAAATTACTTATTATTGACCGCAGTGTTTCAGCGTTGAGTTTAGTGCTTAAGACGATAGATGTAACAGAGGAAGGATTGATTTCAGCTTCGCAAGCTACCGACAGTGCAATTGAGAGTATGAACAATTTAGAGGATAGCTTAAAAACAACAAATTCTACCTTAAATAATTCACTTCATTTTTTTGATACAGCGATAATACTCAGTGGTAAAACTTTGCCCGATACTATTACAGCCACCCGCGAAGCATTGGATTCAGCTGCAACTAGCGCAAGACTAATTGATGATACCCTGAGCTTAATTGCCGCAATTCCACTGATTGGCAAGCAATATAATCCAGAAAAACCAATGAGTCAAGCTCTTACAGAAGTTTCAATTAGTTTAAGTAATTTGCCGGATACCTTTAAGGGTGTTGAAGATGATTTTGTAGAAATCAAGCAGAACATGAGCGAGATGCAAACTCAACTTACAAAAGCTCAAACCCAAATGGAAAAGATTCATGATTCTTTAGATACCGCAAAAAAAGTCATTAGTCAATATCATGAGATGCTATTAGAATTGAAGCCTTACTTTAGGGATATGAAAGAGCTGCTCCCAAAGTGGTTGAATGGGCTAGTAGTAGGGATGCTGATCTTTTTTGGATGGTTTGCTTTGTCTCAATTAGGATTAATCGTACAAGGGGTCATACTGCTGACATCATCAAAAACTAACTGAAGTAATTAAGAAAGAGATGGAGAATACTAAGATAGCCTCAGTAATACTCGCTGGCGGTGGGGCAAAAAGGATGGGGTATCCTAAACCTTTGTTGAGGTGGAGAGGAAAACCAATATTGGTGCATTTAATAGAAGCTTCGAGGGAGGCAGAACTATGCCCAATTTTGGTCATCAGTGGAGCATATCATCAGGATATCCAACAGGTAATGTCCGGGTTTCCTGTTAACCTTATCTATAACCCAAATTGGGAAGAAGGACAAAGTACTTCAGTGCGAGCAGCGATTGCAGCGTTGCCGGTTGAGACTGAAGCTGCAATTTTCTTACTGGCGGATCAGCCGTTTGTACCTGCGAAGTTGCTAACGTTGCTGAGCGATACCTTTAAACGAACACATGCTACAGTAATTGCACCATACGTTGGTGAACAACGCGGTAATCCTTTGCTGTTTTCACGGGAAGTTTTTGCAGATCTCGCCCAACTTATAGGTGATCAAGGCGGGCGGGCTCTCCTTAGTAAGTATCAAATAACTCAAGTCCCTTGGGATGATGCGGGAATCTTGTTTGATATTGATACTCCTGAGGATTATCAGCGCCTTTTGGAGATGGAGTAAGCATCCTACCGTTTTAAGCGACTAATGATTTGGCTAATATTGCAGCGCGACTAGCATCTGGAGCGTAACCATCAGCACCGATTTCTTTGGCATAATGATCAGTTAATGGAGCGCCGCCAACCATCACTTTGACTTTATCGCGAATGCCGGCTTCTATTAGAGCGTCTATTGTTACTTTCATATTTGGCATCGTGGTTGTCAACAACGCGGACATAGCGACGATATTAGCGTTCGTTTCTTTTATTGCCTCAACAAATTTTTCTGGGCTAACGTCAACCCCTAAATCAATTACTTCAAAAGCTGCACCTTCCAACATCATGCAGACGAGATTTTTCCCGATATCGTGCAGATCACCTTTTACTGTGCCGGCTACTACTTTGCCTAAGGCTTTAAAGTCAGTTTTCACTAAGAGAGGTTTAAGCAATGAGAGCCCTGCTTGCATTGCGCGGGCAGAGACTAGCATTTCTGGTACAAAATACTCGCCTTCTTCAAACATTTGGCCAACTTTGCTCATGGCTGAGATCATTGCTTCATTGAGGATTTTGCTTGGCTCAATGTTTGCTTCAATAGCCTGTTGCACTTTTTGCCTTGCTTTGTTTTGATCACCATCTACAATGCTGTCGTAAATCTCTTGAAGTATTGGTTCCATGATCTTTGTCTGCCCTCCATAAATTGTATAAATTTATATAAAAGTATGTGATATCAGTAAATAGGCAATATCGGATGGTTTACTGAAGCATTGCCTATATTTTGATAAACCGTTTTCTTTATTTTATTCATCATAACATGATATAATGACTTCGTCAACGAAATGTTATAACAAATTGAATAGGAATCATAGGCCTAAAAATTCATGTGGATTAAATGCATTAGCTGTGAATCTTTAGCAAGAATGGTTTATGCGTGTGCAGCAAACTCACCACACACGATTGATATCACATTATTGCCCATAGGGTTGCATGATCAACCTTCAAACTTACGCCAAATTCTTCAAGCCGAAATAGACCATACTGATCCTAGCCGTTACCAGAGAATTGCATTAGCTTATGGGCTATGTGGAAAGGCATTGGAAGGTATTACTGCGACACGTTTGCCGATAATCATGCCGCGAGCTCATGATTGCATTACTTTATTTTTAGGGAGCAGAGATCGCTATCAAGAGCAGTTTAATGCTTGCCCTGGAACTTATTGGTTTGCTTTGGATTATTTAGAGCGCAGCGGAAGGGATGGAACAGTAATTCCATTAGGAGCAACCCAAAAAACTGATTTGCAATCCGTTTATGATGAATATGTTAAGAAATTTGGGGAAGATAATGCAAAATACCTTATAGAGGTTATGGAAAGCTGGCAAAACCATTACACGCGAGCGGTGTTTTTGGAGTTGGGGTTGGGCAATGAAGATGAACTAAAGGGGAAAGCGGTTGAAATTGCTAATGCACGACACTGGAAATTTGAAACTATACATGGGACACTTGATTTAATTTTCCGTTTGCTGCATGGAAAATGGGATGATGATTTTCTAGAAATTAAACTGGGAGAAATAATTAAAATGGGTACAGGAGCAGAAGTGGTAACTTCAGAACCGCTATCCTTAAAAGAGTGAAACCTTGTTCTTGACGTAAAGGACACCTTATGCTACGATTAGCACACAACTTGCACGGATGCAAATTTAATAAAGTGATAGAAAAAGAACAGCGGAGGAAAAAAGGAGAAGAATATGAAAGAAAAGGGCGTAATAATCATTTTAGTATTGATGTGCCTTTTCATGGTATTTTTATCGAGTTGTGAAATGTCGAAATCTACTCCCCCTGCTAAAGAGAAAAAGATAGTTCTGGAAGATACTGCAACGCCCGAGGTTTTAGACCCCGCAAAAAGCTTGGAAGCATATGCGACTCAAACCGCCCTGGCTTCTCTTGAAGGCTCAGAAATAACCCCTGCAGCTGAAGGAGCTGAGTCTATAAAGGAAGAGGGAACGATTTCTCCTAATGATCTTGAGCCAAGCGTAGAGCAGACAGTTCAAGCTGCATTAAGCGAAAATACTCAATCAGAACTCCTTCCAGGAGAAGAACAACCATTGATTGGTACAATGGCAGTTACCAGTACTGTTGCAGCTGCAAACATTCCAACTCCCACAATGGGACCTCTGCCACAAACTTACACCATTAAACAAGGAGAGTTTCCTTATTGTATTGCCCGGCGATTTAATGTAAGTATAACCAGTTTACTTAATATCAACGGCTTGGGAATGAATAGCCCAATATCTGCTGGCCAAACATTGAAGATTCCTCAAGATGGAGTGCCTTTTGATGGGCAGCGTTCTTTGCTGGCACACCCAACTACCTACACCGTAAAAGCTGGGGATACAATATATTCCATTGCATGCGCATTTGGAGATGTAGATCCTATTTACTTGGCACAGGTAAATAATCTTAAGCCTCCCTATGAGGTAAAAGCCGGCACAGTATTACAAGTTCCATAGAGGCAATATCATAACCGCTATGAAGCACTTTGAAGTTGAATCCTCCGAAACTGTCTATCAGGGAAGGGCGTTTCGCGTCAGAAAAGACGTGGTTAGGCTGCCAAATGGCAAGACGACAACCTTGGATATTGTACAACATACGGGAGCAGTAACCATGCTCCCGTATGATAATGAGGGTAAGATTTGGTTTGTACGCCAATATCGCCATGCGGCTCGTCAAGTTCTTTTAGAGCTGCCGGCTGGCACTCTTGAGGAAGATGAACCCCCGATAGAGGCTGCAGCACGCGAGCTAAAGGAGGAGATTGGCATGACAGCAGGAGAACTGAAGAAAATAGGCGAGTTTTATATGGTGCCCGGTTATTCTTCAGAATGCATGCATGTGTTTTTAGCTACACAATTAAGCCCAGAATCACTCGAGAGAGACCCGGATGAATTTATCAACGTTGAAGTAATTACGGCTCAGCAAGCCTATAAGATGATTGAAAGCGGGGAGATCCGCGATGCAAAAACTATCGCGGGTTTGCTATTGGCAAAGCCTTATCTCAATATTTGAAAAAAAGCATCTATATCTAGTGGATTGCTTCAAACAGCTGCTTTTCATTCCACATCCACGCCATAAGACGAACAAATTCAGCTAAGGAAGGCTGTTTGGCACGTAAAGTACGCACCGCTTCACCAATGGGGTCAGCGCCGGCTGCACTTTGCTCCTCATCAGCATAAGCACCATGAAAAGCAAAATAGGCTTGATTAAGTTTGCGAATAGCGTACCCGTTTTCCCAAAATATTTGCCTTCTTTTCTCCATGTACTCCTCAGCTTCTGTTACTTTTCCCAATGATAGCAATCTATCCACTTCAACTCTTGTCTTGTGCATTTCTTTGTTAAAGTCAAAGCTTGGAGGAGTAGGCTGTTTAAAAGGTGCTTTGGATATGGAAGGTGGCGTTGATTTGGGCACTAATTCAGGATAGAATTGGGTTATCAATGCAGAACCCAGCTCTTTGCCTACGATATTGGCAGTTGTTTCGTTCATTGTTCTAAGTGCAGGACTTGTATCGTAATTTATGCCTAAAGGGTGGAGGGTTAAGTAATTATGGGCCCATTCGTGGGCAATGACTTCAGCAAGCCAATTAAGGTCTGTGGTACGCATAACCATCGTTGGGTAAGTTCCAACCCCACCAATTTCAACAACCAAGGCAGAAACATTCTGTGAACGAGCTACCGAGTCTTCAAGTTCGGTTATCTCCTTAATAGAAAGATTGGGAACAAGAGAGATTTGCAGATCCTGACGAATAACTTCGCGCGGCGAAATGACTAATGCAAGCGGCATTGGTGAAGTACGGAAAAGCGGCGGAGGTAAAGATTGCCCGATTAATGAAAGACCTTTTTGAGCAATTATTTCACTTAGTTGTTCCTGTAGAATGGATTCGGCTAGCGGGGCAAGCTGTTGGTTTTTTTGCTTGAGCAAATCGAGTTCGCGGCCGGCAAGCTCAATTTCCATTGTCTTATGAGCATGTTGAGGATCGCTGAATAACCGATTGAGTTCAGTTTCTTTTTCAATGATTCGTTGCGTAAGCTTTAATTCAGCTTTTACCCATAGTGGCTTCTGGGTCTTGGAAATCCATGTATTTGAACCTAAAGCCCATTGATTCCATTTCAACCAAAGAGCGTCGAGACTCCATGAAATATAATCAAATTCAATCATACGCGTAAAGTAACGCACTTTTTCTACAGGCTCACCTATAAGGGGGTCTGATCGCTGGCATATGATAATCAGCAAAAAGAGGAAAATGGCGCGTAAGAAGATTTTTGCGATTTTTGATATAGAAGTATGCTTGATGAACATTTTTATATAACGTTTCCCATTATATCAAATCGTGCTATAATCGGAGCATCAAGAAAAGGGAGCACTTATGAATTTTTTAATCAGTGGGGTAGCTGGTTTTTTAGGGGCAGCCTTGGCGAATCACTTGGTGCAGCAAGGTCATCATGTGCGCGGCATAGATGATCTTTCTACTGGAGATCCGCAAGCTTTGCTGCCGGATGTTCATTTTACCCGCGGCGATGTGAGGGATAGACCAAAACTGTGGACTTTATTGCAAGATATTGATTGCGTAGTTCACCTAGCAGCGCGGGTTTCCGTTTCTGAATCTATACTATACCCAAGTGATTATAACGACGTAAATGTTGGCGGTACGGTGAGTCTGATGGAAGCAATGCGTGATGTCGGTATTCGCCGCGTTATACTTGCCTCTTCTGGGGCGGTTTATGGACCTCAGGAAGAGCAGCCAATCAAAGAAGGAAGTATTGTTCGCCCGGATTCGCCTTATGCTGTATCTAAACTGGCAGCTGAGTACTATGTTAATACTATTGGTATGCTGTGGGGAATTGAGACAGTATGTTTGCGCATATTTAACGCTTATGGGCCGGGACAACATTTGCCTCCATCTCACCCGCCTGTTATACCCTACTTTTTACGCCAAGCTGTTCGAAAAGGAACGATCGTAATACATGGCAACGGTTCCCAAACACGCGACTTTGTTTATGTAGATGATGTTATTGCCGCACTGGTGGCAGCGGCAAATGCGCCTCGGGTAAACCGCCATATTATAAACATTGGCAGTGGTAAAGGTACCTCAATTAGTGAATTGGTTCGTTTAATCCAAAATATTACCCAAAAAGAGATAAATGTAATTGAAAATCCACAAACTAGCCCAGGTGTAGATCGAATGCAAGCTGACATAACACTAGCAAAAGAAAAATTGGGTTATGAACCACGAGTTTCTCTTATTGAAGGGCTGCGTTTAACACTTGAGAAAGATGCTCGTTTTTCCAATGGATAAGGTTGGCTTGAATTCTAATTTATTGGGACGTTCATTTTTTCAAAGGGATACATTACAAGTAGCCCGAGATCTTCTTGGCGCAAAGCTGGTGCGCGACTATTATGGACAGCAGATAGCAGGCATAATTATTGAGACTGAAGCTTATATAGGCAAAGAAGATTTAGGCTGTCATGCAAGCCGCGGCAAAACCGCACGCAATGAGGTAATGTTTGGTGAAGCTGGCCGGGCTTATGTGTATTTTACCTATGGCATGCATTGGCTGCTTAACGTGGTAACCGAGGAAGTGGGATTTCCAGCCGCGGTATTAATTCGGGCAATACACCCTGTTGAAGGTGAAGATCTTATCGCTCAAAAGAGGGGAAGTGTCCCGCGATCGCAATGGACAAATGGCCCAGCGAAACTTTGCCAAGCTTTAGGGATTGACGGCAGTTTCAATGGGTGTGATTTATGTTCTCCAAGTTCATTGCTGCGCATAGAACGAGGAGTAACTTTTTCGGATGATAAGGTACAAAGATCGGCGAGAATAGGATTATTCAGCGTGCCACAACCTTGGAAGGATATTCCATGGAGGTTCTATGTTTCGACGATTTACTGAACCAAGACCAACACTTAACGCCCAAACAATGCCGGCTGCATCTCAACCTATTGAGCGGGTAACCTCGGTGCTGGGCCAAGGAATTACTTGGAGAGGCAACTTGCATGGAATGGGTGGTGTGCGCATCGAAGGAACATTTGAAGGGGATATTAACTTAAGAGGTATTCTTGTCATAGGGGAAACAGGCAGGGTAATTTGCAATAATATCCGCTGTAATATTGTTATTGTAGCGGGAGCAGTGCGCAGTGATATTGTAACCGAACGTTTAGAGATTCGCAGCACAGGACGGGTGTGGGGGAATGTGATTACTACTGCTTTTACCACTGAGGAAGGTGCTCATATGCGCGGTCAAGTGCGCATGGAAGAGCATATAGAACTTGGAAGACTCCCTGAAGTGGAAACCACCTTTTCTTTTTAGGAAGCTACCTGAAAAGATATTGTTTATGTTAGCAGGCTTTTAGTCTAGAACTGCTCAAGAAAACGCAAGTCATTGCCCCAAAAGTAGCGGATATCGGTGATTTGGCGGCGCAGCATAAGAATGCGTTCTGGTCCTAACCCGAAGGCAAAGCCGCTGTATTTCTCTGGATCGTAGCCGCCATTGGCTAGCACAACGGGATGAACCATTCCACATCCAAGAATCTCTAGCCAGCCTGTATGTTTGCATACACCACAACCGCTCCCACCGCATACAAAGCATTCAATATCCATCTCTGCGCTGGGTTCGGTGAAAGGGAAATGGGAGGCGCGAAAACGAGAGCGCACATGGCTGCCAAACAAGCGGCGAGCAAAATCTGAGAGAGTGCCTTTTAAATCGCTGAAAGTGATGTTTTTGCCGACGGCTAATCCTTCAACTTGATGGAATTGAATTTCGGATCGGTAGGTGAGCTGTTCGTAGCGGTAACACATGCCGGGCAAAATAATTCGAACTGGTGGCGGATTCTGGGGGTTTTTAGATGAAAATTCGCGCATGGCATGGATTTGCCCTGGCGAGGTATGGGTGCGCAATACTATCGGATTATCTACAGAATCAGTTTTGCCATCAATATAAAAAGAGTCCTGCATCTCGCGTGCCGGGTGATTGACAGGAAAGTTCAACAGCTGGAAGTTATACTCATCTGTTTCCACATCGCGGGAAAGGTATGTTTGAAAACCCATATCATTAAGGACGCGGCAAATCTCGCGCAAGTTTTGGGTGGAAGGATGGAGTCTCCCGATAGAAAATTTTCTGCCGGGCAACGTTACATCCAAGCGTTCGCGGCTTAAAGCTTCCATGAGGGAGGCTTGCTTAAATTCCTCTTCTTTTTTCGAGAAAGCTTCTTCCAAAGCAGCTTTTATTTGGTTGGCTTTTTGTCCCACTTGAGGTCTTTGTTCTTTGGGAAGGTTCTTAAGATCATCAAAACAAGTCATTAGAGCAGATTTGCGCCCTAGATAAGTTATTCTCCAGCTCTCCAAATCTTCTGATTTTTTAACAGCTGAGAGTGATGATAATGCCTCGTTATAAATGTGTTCTAGTTTCTCCAGCATCATTGTTCCTTCCTTAGCTTATATAGTATTCTGTTGTAAAGAAAGTAATAAAGGGTGATTGGCATAATGTCCCCGATACTGAGGTGGGAGCATTAAGGCGATACGACACATAATTTCGTCGGTATTGCGCTGCAAATCTTCATCTCGCGTTGCTCGGTTAACAGGAGGCAAGCGGAAGGGCTTACCGATACGTAACATGACGTGAGCGCGTTTGAAGTGAAGCAGTGAGGGAATGATATTTTGAGTTCCTGCTATTGCAACGGGAACAATTAAGGCATTTGTTTTCCAAGCGATATAGGAAACCCCATTTTTAGCAGGGAGAAGCTGATGGGTTCGGCTGCGTGTTCCTTCTGGAGCGATTGCTATCATTCCACCTTTTTTTAGAAAAGTAAAAATTTGTTTTAAGGGTTCAACTTCAAGAATAAAACGATCGATCCAAATTCCTTGGATAAGATCAATTAAGAGGCGATATAACAGGTTTTTTCGGTGTTTGGTAGCTACAAGCACCGAAAAGTCATCTCGCTTAATTTGAGAGTAAATAAGAGGTGAATCGAGGATGCTTAAGTGATTCACCACTAAAATAGCTGGACCGGCTACTGAAAGATGTTCTTCACCTTCAGTTTCGTAATGTGTAAAAATTTTAAAGAACCAATAAAATAGTTTTTGAAACAAACGCAATAATATTCTTCGTATCATAGTTGGTTACATAGCTGAATAAAATTTTTCCTTATAATACCATAAAATTTTAGCTTTAGGATAGATAATAATAAAGCAGAGAGCAAAGTAAGAAAAGAACAGGAAATGGGCTACGATGGGATGAAAGTAGATATAATCTATTGATAAGCCATCTTAGTCGGCATACCCACATAAGGCTATCGCGTCAGGTCCAGTATGGACTCCTAATATAGGTGTAACGATGCAGGTGATTAATTCTGCTGGTGAATATTCTCGTTGGACTCGATCAGCTAGCTCTTGTGCTTCTGACAAGGCATCGTTGTGCAGCACAGCAATATGAAGGGATTTTTGCGGATTGATATGCCGAAAAAATTCTTTGTATAAATTTTCTATGGCAGCTTTTCGAGAACGAGAAGGCAAAGAGGCACCAACCAAGCCACTTTCGGGCTTAACATATACCAAAGGTTTGATGTTGAGGATGGAATTTAAAAACTTTACAGCTTCGTTGATCCTTCCTCCTTTTTGAAGATATTCAATAGTGTTTAAAGATACGTAATACACCATTTCTTTTTGCACTTTCATAACTGCACGGATAATCGTATCCATGTCAGCACCTTTTTCTCTTTCTCTAGCTGCTGCAAGAACTTGCCAACCAAGCCCCATGGAGTTGTTGTGGCTATCAATAATATGAATTGGCAAGGGAAAACCTTGTGCAGCTTGTTGGGCAGAGCTGTACGTACCACTTGAAAAACTACTGATGGTGATAGCTAGAATGCTTTCAGCCCCTTTCGTCTGTGCTTCTTGGTAGGCTTTGAGGAATTGTTGAGGTGTGGGTTGAGATGTATTAAGCTGACATCTTTCTTGTCTGATACGGCGATAGAGTGTAGATGCGTCAATGTCAATTCCATCTAGGTATAGTTCGCTATTAATAATGACAGTCATTGGGACAATGGAAATATCGTAGTTGGTGATCCATTCTTTAGGCAGATCACATGTGCTATCTGTGATAATGGCGATTTTATGACTCATGTGCCCTCTTTTTTGCACGAAAAAAGTGTATATGCTTGCAAGTAAGGATTAATTTATTATACTATAGGTGGTTTGAATTTGCTTTTTTCATTGAGATTAAAATTGGTATAAAATTGATATTGCATGATCTTGCGGTTAAAAATTATTCATGTTATAATTGGAGAAACAAGCCTTGATTTTTCCCTTTCTTGTAAAGTTGTAGGTCAATCTTAACGGAACAATTATTGTGTTTATTCCCTTTAATGGCTTTCGGTTGGTTTATTACAAGTAGTCCCAACAAGCATTCGGTTGTTAATAAAATCTCCTTATGCTTTCATTAGCCATAATTTATATTCATTAATATTTTTAGTGAGGTACCATTTTCATCCTTTTCATGTAAGGAATTAACAGCATGGATATTTTTGAATTACAGAAACTTTCCTTAAGTAAACTGCGTCAAATAGCCAAAGATTTATCAGTTCCCCGTTACAATAGATTAAAAAAAGAAGATTTAATTTTAAAAATCCGCCAAGCTGAAGCTGAACGCGAAGGATTAGAAATGCGCGGCGGAGTGTTGGAAATACTGAATGAGGGGGTAGGTTTCCTGCGCTCTGAAAGTTATTCCATAGGGCCGGATGATGTGTATGTATCTCAAGCCCAAATTCGCCGTGCAGCTCTAAGAAACGGTGATTTGGTGATTGGACACGTCCGTCCACCACGCGAATCAGAGCGCCATTATGGCTTACTAAAAGTGGAGTCTGTGAATGGGATGGACCCAGAAGAAGCCAAAAAACGTCCCTACTTTGAATCACTTACTCCAATTTTTCCCGATAGAAGGTTTGATTTAGAAACGGACCGCTTTACCATTGCTACCCGTATGATAAATCTCATCGCTCCTATTGGCTTTGGGCAGCGGGGGTTGATTGTATCTCCACCTAAGGCTGGTAAAACCACTATCCTCAAGCAGATAGCTAATGCTATTTCAACCAATTATCCTGACGTGCACCTTGTAGTTGCCTTAATTGGTGAGAGGCCGGAAGAAGTAACTGATATGGATCGATCGGTAGATGCTGAGGTAATTTCCTCTACATTTGACGAACCGGTCACTAGTCACGTGCGCGTGGCGGAGATTGTGCTTGATCACGCGAAAAGGTTGGTGGAGATAGGACAGCACGTTGTCATTTTGCTTGATTCAATTACACGGCTATCGCGTGCCTACAATCTTGTGGTAACGCCTTCTGGAAGGACACTCTCTGGAGGTATTGATCCTTCAGCATTGTATCCGCCTAAGCGGTTTTTTGGTGCAGCGAGAAATCTGGAAGAAGGAGGATCGTTGACAATTATTGCCACATGTTTGGTGGATACCGGCTCTAGAATGGATGATGTTGTGTATGAAGAATTTAAAGGCACAGGTAATATGGAACTCCACCTTTCACGTAAGCTGCAGGAACGAAGGGTGTTTCCAGCTATTGATATTGAACGCTCATCTACACGGCGTGAAGAGCTCCTTTTAGGTCCAGATATTACGCCGCGAGTATGGCTGCTGCGCCGCATGTATAATCAAATGGTTACTGCACCTCCGCAGGGAGCTGGAATGGACTCGGTGGCTGCAACTCAGGCGATTATTGAACGGATCGCAAGTACACCTGATAATCAAACCTTTTTAGAAACCTTAAACGAATAATACTTTTTAGGAGAGCGATTATGGTAAAAAATGAACCAATAACGGAAACACTAGCAGAAACAGAAAATTATCTTGTCTGGACCGCAACAGAGCCGGATGGGGAGACTACCTATCATCTTGAGTTGAATAATGTTACAGTACACTTTTTTCAAGAGGAGTGGGAGGAATTTCTTAAACTAGCTAAAAATATTGTGGCATAGCAAATATTCCAACAGAGCTTGGTTTTTTATGGGGTAGGAGTTTCTGTGTCCTGCGGTGTTTCAGTTATGGTAGGGGGTGTTGTTGGAGTGTTTGTAGATGTTGGCAATGGTGTGATAGTTGGTTGAGGCAATTTTTCAGTTGGTGTTATGGTTGCTTCAATTGTGGGCGTCGGGCTAGCTGTCTGTGTGATCAATGGCTCTGCGGAAGCCGTTGTTGTGATCCTTTTATCAGGATCAATGGTGGGGAACGGTTCAAGTGGAAGCTCATCAACAATATAGATCGCAGGTTTTACCACGCGATCAACGAACTGGCGTGCTGTTTGGCAGCCCGGATCCAAGTAGGTTGAAAAATTTGACCAATTGATCTTCTGTTGACTATTCCAGAGATTTGTAAAAGCCTTTAAGAAACATCCTGCGCCGGCATGATAAGAGGTTAAGGTGAATTTCCATAAATCTTCATAGCTGGCTATTTCAGCCGGTGTATCACCGCTTATGGTGGAAATCATCGCACCGGTTTGCCGACAGTTTGCCAGCAGCATTTGAGCTACTATTCGGATGCTGAGCGAAGCTTTGGCGGTATTGATTCCGCCTTCACAAGAGGGGCAATCTAGATTCGCACTTGACAAAAGCGCACCGCGAAGCATTTTTTGCTGATCAGCGGTAAGAAAAACATAGCCCGCATTGCATACCGATTGATCTAAAACCAGAGGGCAAAATTTACGATAAAAATCTTCATTGTACAGTAAAATAACATCTGAGCCCAGCTCTGTTTGTCTGCCAAATCCAACTTCGTGGGTTTCCATGTCTAATACAGCAGAGGGCCAAAATTGGGTTTCTTGAGCGATAACGTTTTTTAACAATTGAGAAGGGATACCGCTTTCTTTTGATGCGTTAATGATCTCTTGGTTAAAGCGGTTTTGCCACTCTTTTAATTTATTGCGTGCTTTTTCGAGCCCACAGGCATTTGCCCAGCCATTAGCATAAATACCGTTATTTGGGCAATCTTTGGCTTCTACAAAGCCAGCTAGGATGAGCCGGCCGGCTAAATATACAAAGGGTTCATTGGAAGATAAATTTTCTTTTTCTTGAGGGTTAGCCAGCCATTCAACCGTCATACCAGGAGAGGGAAAAGATTGCCAGCATTCTGAACAGCCGTTGATTTGCTCTAAACCGCGCCATTGACTGCTTAATAGATCTACATAATAGCCAGTTTTATCCTTATTTTTGGTGTCAACCGTTTTGGCATCGAGAACTCTTACTTTGGCTTGATAGTGGCGGCTAGAATCTCCATAACTGGAATCCATCCAAAATTCAACAATAGCTCCCTTTGAGGTTGTTCGCCGCAGAGGAACTAAGCATGTTGCAGCTGGACAAGAAAAGCGTTTGCCTCCTAAAATTCCATGAATGGCTACGGGATGTTCATTGGGCAAAGGTTCTTCTGCAATCAGCAAAAGAGATGGCATTTGGTTGCAGTAGTTGTTTAATGGTTTTTGTTCACAGCCACTTATGGTTACCCATACAGTAGGTAAAGGCAAATCAATGGTGATGGTTTTTTGCTTGATTTCTGAAGAAATGAAATGAGCGTAAAGACCTGGACAAGTGGATGTATCACCTTCCTTGTCGAGAACAAGGCAAGGACCGGTCTGCATCCATTCGAGGTATTTTTCGTAACCGCATGCTTTGAAAACTTCAGCTCCAGTAGGCAGGCCGTCATGTTCAATATAAAGCTGACAAACAAGTTCATTATCTGACCAGCGCAGCAACCACCATTCATATTCGGTGTAGGAAACAGTGATTTCAGTCTGACGACGGGTTGCTTCTTTGGCAGCAAAGCCACTTTCGCGCAGAAAGACGGTACCCCAAATAATAGCTAGGGCTAGAATAAGTGCGAAAGTAAATAGCCAAACCCTGTGCATTTGTACTATACTAAATCATTTTTACCATACAAACCCTGTGCATTTGTATTAAACTATATCATATTTATCATAGATCTAAAAAATTAATTTTTCGCTTTAGTGGTAAAATCGTGACTATGAATAAACAAGGTGCAACGGTAGTTTTAGTAACTTTGGTTATTTTTTTATGGAGTGGAATGGCTTTTCAAAATCATCCTGTCCTTGCTCGAAGTGATGAAAATAAATTATTGATAGGCTTTCATACAGCCACTCCACTAGCTAATACGCCGAGGAACGATAGAGAAAATTCCTTTTCTTGTAATGAAATTAATGGTTTGCAAGATATACAAGTAGAACAGTGTATTTCGGATAAATATCTCATTCTAAACCAGCCAATTTCGGCTGCATACAATCAGCTCCCGGATGCCACTTATCTTTACGGATCCACCCAACGAGGAAAGCGGCAGATTCACCATGGTATTGACATTAAAAACAATCTTGATACGCCTGTATTAGCTGCAGAAGATGGGGTTGTGATTGTTGCTGGAAAAGATGATGAACGCGCTTATGGTCCAACAACAGATTTTTACGGGCAGTTAGTGATTATCCGCCATGATTTAGAGAATATCCCTAAACCGGTATATACACTTTACGGGCATTTGTATCACTTGACAGTGAAAGTTGGACAAAAAGTCAAACGAGGACAGATGATTGGAACAGTGGGAATGGGAGGGGTGGCTATAGGTTATCACTTGCATTTCGAGGTACGCTACGGTAAAAACGATTATGAAAGTACGCGAAATCCTGTATTATGGTTGATGCCAACCAATCTTCAAAACGATGAAAAGAACGGTGTATTATCTGTGAGAATAATAAGTAGTCAGGGAAAGCCTATTCAGGTACCGCAAATTGTACTGAAGAAGAAAGAAGCCGCAGCAGGTGAATTGCCGCTGTATATTAATGCTTATGATGATTCCCTACAAAGTTCAAATGGAGAGACTGAACAGTTCGCCCATAAAACTACATGGCAGACAAAACAAGTAGGTAGAGAGGAACGATTGCAAGAAGATTTCGCGATCGGCGGGCTGCAAGCCGGAAATTACATCCTGTCGTTTACCACAAATCAAGTCTATAATTTTGAAATTAATATCCTTTCCGGAAAGCTGACTTATCTCTCTATTTCCTTGAATTGAAGAAACCGTAGATAAGTCATTCATATAACACAATGTCATAAAGACGATGAGGAGATTTTGAAAGAGCATGGGTATTAAAGCTGATCATTGGATAAGAAAAATGGCAACAAACTATGGAATGATTGAACCGTTTGCTCCTTCACAGGTGCGTGAAGGGGTGATATCTTATGGTCTTTCATCGTATGGTTATGATGTTAGAGTAGCTAATGAATTTAAAATATTTACGAATGTTTATTCAACGTTTGTAGATCCGAAAAATTTTGATATACGTTCTATGGTTGATTACTGCGGTGAGGTGTGTATTATTCCACCCAATTCATTTGCTTTAGCCCGTACTGTTGAATACTTCCGTATTCCAAGGAATGTATTAGTGATGTGCTTGGGAAAAAGTACCTATGCAAGATGTGGGATTGTAGTGAATGTAACCCCTTTAGAGCCGGAATGGGAAGGCTATGTAACCTTAGAGATTTCAAACACAACTCCTTTGCCGGCAAAGATATATGCAAATGAGGGGCTAGCTCAGATGCTCTTTTTTGAAGCAGATGAAGTTTGTGAAGTATCGTATGCAGATAAAAAAGGGAAATATCAAATGCAGCAAAACATCGTGCTGCCGAAGGTTTAACTGCGCAAGAGGACAGTAGCTCCCTTTTCTGAAATACCTAGAACCCATTGACGCGCCTCTATGCCTACACTGGCAAAGGCTTCTACCATAGCTGTAGCAATTTTATCTGAGCCATTCATTGAAAAGGCAACAATGCCGGGTCCTGCGCCAGAAAGAGCAGTTGCCGCAGCACCGGCTAGGCGCGCTGCACGCAGAGCTTGTTCAGCGCCGGGAATGAGTTTGAGTCGGTATGGCTGATGAAGACGATCTTCCATCACTTTACCTAATAAATCTAAATCTCCGCAGCGCAAGGCTTCAACAACCAAGGCGGTACGTCCGAGATTAAATACTGCATCGCGAATAGCTACTTGCAGAGGCAATGCTGCCCGAGAAGTTCGGGTGGGCAGATCTATTTTAGGGACAACAACAGCTACTTCTAATGGAGGTATATTTACCCGCCGTGCGATAATTTTTGGACGATCCTCAGTTGGTTCAGGTACTAAGCTGGTAGAGATAACCAAACTGCCTAATAATCCTGGTGCGACGTTATCCGGGTGTCCTTCCATCTCTGTAGCAAGCATGAGGATTTCTTCTTCGCTTAAGGGAAAATGACAGAGAGCATTACCTCCTAGTATGCCGGTTAATACAGCCGCTGCACTTGATCCTAACCCAGACCCTAATGGGATAAGGTTGCGACAGGTAATTTTTAATGGTGGAGCTGGAAGGTTTCCGGTGAGAGCAAAAATTCGCAATGCAGCTCGATAAATGAGATTGCTGTTATCAGTAGGAAGAGATTCCTCTCCTTCTCCTGAGAGTAAGAGTACAGCTTCTTCTGTTGATGAGATTGAAAAAGTAGCTTCATTCCATAGATCAAGAGCTAATCCGAGAGAATCAAACCCAGGACCTAAATTAGCAGTCGTTGCTGGAACCCGAACAGTGAATTTTTGCTTAAAATTGTCATCTCTCATCGGATTTATTATAACATAAAAGGGAAAGTATTAGTATATAATAGGCTTATGAAATGGTTTTTTGCTTTAAACCAATCAAGTACGCTATTTGATAGCTATTGTGAAATGGCAAAGGCGGCAGTGATTTCAGCATCCAAGAATACTGACCTTGAACCTGTGCTTC
This sequence comes from Anaerolineales bacterium, assembly GCA_034429745.1. Lineage (GTDB taxonomy): Bacteria > Chloroflexota > Anaerolineae > Anaerolineales > DRKV01 > JBAXBF01. The sequence continues at coordinate 15,331 of DAOUFY010000158.1, read as the reverse complement.
TATTTGATGGCAACTCTCCAGAATTTATTCATTGGATGCAAAACCATCGAGTAACTGTAATTCAAATGGAATCTTCTCTTTCAGAGGAATTAGCCAAGATAGCTCCTGATCGCTTGGAAGTCAGCAAAGGAGCATTTTTACGGGTTGATGTACCATGGGTCATGGAACAAATGAGTTGGACTGATCCTTATGTGCTTTACACGGATTGCGATGTGTTGTTCTTAAAGTCATTAGACTTTAGCGATATTCGTCCTACGTATTTTGCTGTTACATCAGAAATTAACATTGAAGATAACCTTAATATGAACAGCGGTGTTATGGTAATGAATATTGAAAACTTACAGCGCACGTATCAAAAGTTTCGGCGTTTTATTATCAAGTACCTAAACCACTTTGCTTATTTGGATTATGATCAAACGGCTTATCGTTGTTATTATCACATTGAATGGCAAACTTTGCCGCCCGAATATAATTGGAAACCTTATTGGGAAATGAATCAGGATGCAAAAATATTGCATTTTCATGGTCCAAAACCAACCGAAAAAGAATTAGCCCGTCAGAAAGAGTTGCCCCCAATTAAACAAGATTTAGTAAACGACGGGTATTTTCATTGGGTTACAGTATGGGAATGTTATGCTGAAGAAGCGCAACAAACAGCAAGTAGAGAAGAAAAAACATCAGAGTTGTCTGTAGCACGATATTTAAATCCACCAACTGTTTGGGAAATTGATTCAAATCGATTTTTAAGTAAAGAAGCTCAACATGAAACTCAACTCGACAATCTATATCATATCGTGCTTCAACAGTCCATATATCGCCAGTATTGCGATGATGAAATTTGCGATTGGCGAGCAGTTAAGGGTTCCTTTACTTTATGGACAATGTATCATAGAGATGATTTCGAAGCATATTTGGCATTTAGTGAATTTTTTCAATTTTTAGAACAATTGGAAAATGAATATACATATCTTGTTTTTGCTTACAATAAAAACCCGAATGACTTGCGAATATTAAAGAAGATAGGGGTAAATTTTGCGCGACGCAAGAAATATAATGACGCTAAAGTTCTTTACGAAATTTTAATTAGCCTAAATCCTAACGATGAGGAGCTATACCTCAGCTTGGCGAAGGTGTATAAAGAATTGGGTTATTATTCAAAGGCTTTAGAGTGTCTTGAACGCGCCTACATCATTAACCCAGATGACGAAGATATAAAATTAGGTTTGGAAGTTGTGCGTCAAAAAATTTTTGAACAAAAATAAAACCAATTTATCCTTCGATACCTCCTTCTTCAAAAGAGGCAGTAGGTGCAGCGAGGGTGAGTAGGGGAGTACCGTTCACCACTATGGTTGGTGTTGGAGGAGGAGTATCAGTGAAGGTAGAGGATGGAATAATCTCAGTATTTGTTGGGGATGGGGTTATAGTCGGTATGTTCGAGAATGGCTCACCTTCCCATATAATTTCACCGGTAGTTGAAATGTAGCGGCGTTGATCAACGAGAGCCAAGCCATGGTTGAATTGAGAGGCGGTGGTAAACTGAGAACGGATCAGCGGCAATCCATAAATATTGATATATCCCCATTTAGTAGAGAGTTTTACGGCAGCCAATCCTTCTGAAAAACTATTAGCCTGATTATATTTTGGCTCAATAACAAAGTTGCCTTGTTTGTCAATAAAACCCCATTTCCCTTTATTGCCATCTTTCACAGCAGCCAAACCCTCACTGAAGGGAAGAGCATCCGAGTAAATAAAGTCAATGAGCGTGTCTCCATTAGGGGCGATATAACCATATCGCCCTTGATAGACGGCAAGCGCTATGCCCTCTTTAAAGGAATAGCGCTTGTTTTTTTCACTGATAATCCATTCGATAGGGTTCATCGTTAAATCAATATAGTCAGGGAAATCAAAACGGGGGTTAATAATGAGTTGTCCGTGCGAGTTGATATAGCCCAATTTATGAGCATAGACGACATAAGCCAAGCCTTCAGTAAAAGGACCTCCGTAATCAAATTGAAAGGGGATAACAACATCTCCTTTTTTATTGATATAGCCCCACTTACCTTTGAGCTTTACCGCGGCTAAGCCTTCTGAAAATGAGGTGGCAGCTTCATAGGTGGGAGGAATAGCATATTTCTGGGAAGAAAGATTTGAAATATATCCCCATTGATTGTCTATACTCACTGCGGCGAAATCTTCAGAAAAATCCAGACATGAGTCGAAGATCGGATTGCGAATGTAGCGCTCAAAAATATCTATGTATCCCCAACGATAACCTATTTTTACGGCAGCAATATTTTGGTGGAAATCCCGTGCTTCGTCAAACTGAAAGTCAATAACTAAATTCCCTTTAGCATTAATATATCCCCACTTACCATGCAGGAAGACAGGAAAAAGGGTCATGCGGTCTTTTAGCCGTGGTTGGATTAAGAAATAGCTACCGCCCCCAAGAAGTAAGACAATGCTGGTTATGCAAAGTCCAAAGAGTAGGATAAAGCTAATGAGAAAGATAAGGTTCTTTTTGTCCAAATTGAATTCTTTCTCCTACTTGAGCTAAAAGCATGCCGAGAAGCATTAATCCACAACCTAAAAGCTGCAGCCAAGTGAGCGTTTCTGCCAAAAACCACCAACCAAAAAGAGCAGCAAAGACTGCCTCGAGACTCATGATAATGGCAGCGTCAGCTTCAGGCGCTTCTTGCTGACCAACCACTTGGAGGGTATAAGCTATTCCAACCGAAAAGATGCCAACATAAGCAATTGTCCACCATGCTTCTAGGACAGCAGAGAGCGGTGTGCTTTCCAGCATTGAGCTTGCAAGGAGATTGAGGAAAGCACAAGTGAGGTATTGAATGAAAGCCAATCGCATGGGTTTGACTTGTGGAGCTAAATAGCCAACAGCAAGAATATGCAATGCCCAAAAAGATGTTCCACCAAGAACAATAACATCGCCAAAGGCTAATGTAAAGGTTTCTGTGGCGCTCAGCAAAAACAGCCCAATAGCTGCAATAATCGCAGCTAACCAGGCGCTCCAGTGAGGTGATTGCCGGCCGTTGGATGGTTTAACAAGCGCAATGATACTGATAAAAAGCGGAACGAGCACAACATATAAACCAGTAATAAAGCCGGCTTTGCCGGCGGTGGTTAAATGCAGTCCCGCTTGCTGAAAATTCGAGCCACCAAATATCAAAAAACCGCATATACAACCGCCAATGAGCTCTAATCGGGATATTTTTTTAAAAACCCTTTGGCGTTGCAATTTCATCAATAAAAGAACTGTTAGGGCTCCTAATAAAAATCGCAATCCATTGTAGAGAAAAAATGGTATGGTTTCGGCGGCAACGCGCTGTGCCGAAAAAGCACTACCCCAAATCACAGCAACTAACAATAAAGTAAGATCAGCTTTTAAACGTTTGGCATTCGACATCATGAACTTATTTTATCAGAAGTTGCTAGATAAAAGGAGAAAATCTGCCTTTAACTGATAGACATTTTTCGCAAATCTCTTGACCTTCTATTAAAATCCTGTTAGAATCTGCCATATATTAAATACCAAGAGTTATTTGGTCACAAACTTGGGAAAAATGTGTGCAATTTATGGATTATTCAAGGGGAAAAATGTCTCCTAATATCTAGTTTTTTGTGTATAATGAGTACATATTAATTTATAACAGCAGTTGTTTTAAGGAGGTGAGGCAAAAAGGGAAAGAAGATTAAAGCTAATAAAAACTTTACGATGGAAATAAAAAAATAATTCAACAGAAAGGTTTTGGAGGAAAAGAAATGACAAAACGTATTTTTGGAATTTTGTCCATTATACTTGTGCTTAGTTTAGTGCTTGCTGCTTGTGGTGCCCCAGCAACCGAAGCACCTAAGCCTGCAGCTGAGCAGCCTGCAGCCGAACAACCTGCAGCCGAGCAACCTGCGGCTGAGCAACCGGCGGGGCAGGAGGAAGTAAAAGTTGGCATTTTGGCTCCATTGAGTGGACCTGTGCCTACCTTTGGTGTATCTACCCGCGATGGTGTGTTGTTAGCTGTTGAGGAGTGGAATGCTAAGGGTGGTGTCTTAGGCAAGAAGATCGTCCCTATTGTGGAAGACAGTCAGTGCACTCCGGACCCAGCAGTTAACGCAGCCAATAAATTAATTGATCAGGATAAAGTAAAATTCCTTATTGGCGAGGTATGCTCAAAGGCTTCTATCCCTGTATCAGAGATTGCAGAGGCTAAAGGTGTAATTCAAATCAGCCCAACTTCGACCAATGAAATGCTAACATTAACTCAGGATGGGAAAACCAAGAAATATATCTTCCGCGCCTGCTTTATTGATCCCTTCCAGGGGCTGGTTATGGCGAAATTTGCCATCGGAAAAGGCTATAAGACGGCCTTTGTTATGCTCGATCAGGGCAATGACTATGTACGCGGCTTAGCAGAGAATTTTGAGAAAGCCTTCACTCAAATGGGCGGACAAATTGTTGGCAAAGAGACCTATACTGCCCAAGATACAGATTTCTCGGCAATTTTAACTAAGGTTGCTGACAGCAAAGCTGAAGTGCTGTTCCTGCCCGATTATTACAATATCGTCAACCTGGTTGGCGCGCAAGCCAAAGAGAAAGGTGTAACTGCGGTAATGATGGGTGGTGATGGCTGGGATTCAGCAGATCTCGATCTCAAAGCTGCCGATGGTGGTTTCTTCTCTAACCACTACTCAGCTGAAGATACTCGCCCAATTGTCCAGGAATGGGTAAAGAATTACCAAGCGAAATATGGTTCAGTGCCTGACGCACTTGCAACCTTGGGTTATGATGCAGCCAATATGCTCTTCTCTGCTATTGAGAAAGCCGAAACAACTGAAGATACCGCTGCTGTGGCGGCCGCACTCGAGAAACTGGAAATTGAAGCAGTATCCGGGAAAATCACTTTAGATGATAAACATAACCCTGTCAAAGCTGCTGCCGTGTTGCAGGTGAAAGATGGCAAAGTCTCCTTTGTCGAGTCAGTGGCACCAGATAGCGGTGCAGCTGCCGCTCCTGCCGCACCCGCCGCTCCTGCTGCTGGAGAAGAAATTTATATTCCCGTTATTTCTAAGGGCTTCCAGCATCAATTCTGGCAGGCTGTAAAATCTGGCGCAGAACAAGCAGCCAAAGATTTCGGGGTTACCATTACCTTTGAAGGACCTGAAAGCGAAGCTATGGTTGATAAACAGGTCGAAATGGCGCAGGCTGCTTTAGCTAAGAATCCTAAAGCGCTGTGCTTGGCTCCCGTTGACAGCAAAGCCTTAGTGCCGGTTGTCGAAGAAGCTAAAGCCAAGGGTATTCCTGTTATCACTTTTGACTCGGGTGTTGATAGTGATATTCCATTAGCACATGCTGCCACAGACAACCTTGCTGCAGCAGCGTATGCAGCTGACAAGATGGCTGAATTGATTGGCGGTGAAGGCGAAGTGGCAATCATTGCTCACGATCAAACAAGCCAAACCGGCATTGAGCGCGTAAAGGGCTTTACTGATCGAATCAATGAGAAATATCCTAATATTAAGATTGTGGATACTCAATACGGTGGTGGCGATCACCTAAAGTCAACTGACTTAGCTAAAGCCATCATTCAGGCTCACCCCAATCTTAAGGGCTTCTTCGGCGCAAATGAAGGTTCAATCATTGGTGTGTTGAACGCTGTTACTGAATTGAATAAACAGGGATTAGCTGTGATCGGTTATGACTCTGGTAAACAGCAAATTGATGCTATTCGCAGCGGGGTAGAGTCAGGCGCCATTACGCAGAATCCCATCGCTATCGGTTACAAATGTGTTGAAGCAGCAGTCAAGGCTATCAAGGGTGAACCACTTGAGAAGAAGATTGATACTGGCTTCAAATGGTATGATAAGACTAACATTGACTCTGACGAGATTAAGCCGTTGCTTTACGAATAAGTCTTTCTGAAAATGTTTCTGAGGAAGCAGTCCGAAATGGACTGCTTCCTTTCATGATGATGAGTATCAAAGAAGGTGGAAAAAGCATGGAAGATTCAGGGGTAGTAGGTAAAGCAAATTTTTTTGATAGTTTTATAAAAAAAGGGTGGGTAGGCAAGTCTTTATTGATTTTGCTAGCTCTTTGGGTACTCTGGCAGCTTAGCCAGGCTTTTATGACAAAGCCGAGCGTGTTCTTGCAGCAAGTGGTGAATGGTCTGCAATTAGGATTTGTTTATGCGCTCATCGCTTTGGGTTATACTATGGTGTATGGTATTGTGCGTTTAATCAATTTTGCCCATGGCGATGTATTTATGGTTGGCGCGTTTGTTAGCTATTATTTAGTTAGTCGTTATCAACTTCATCTTTGGTTATCCAAAGCGGCTCCCCAAACACCACAGGTTTTTGCTCTACTTGTAGGGACCATATCGGTAATTCTTGTAGCCATGGCCGTATGCGCATTGCTAGCATTTACCATAGAAAGAATTGCTTACCGACCTCTAAGAACTGCACCGCGTATCTCTGCATTAATTACTGCAATTGGTGTTTCATTCTTTTTAGAATATTTTGGAGCGTTACAGTTCGTATTTTCCCCCAATTTCACTACATTCAAACGACCTTTTGAAGTAGTCAGTTGGGCAATTAATGAAAAAGGAGCCCAATTATTTAAGGCAGGGACAGAAGTTCCTCCAAATAGTATTTTAGTTTCAAATATCTTTATTATTATCGTTCTCACTTCAATATTATTATTAGTATTGCTCAACTATATTGTAATGCAAACCCGTATTGGCAAGGCGATGCGCGCTGTGGCATATGATAAACCGACAGCCCGCTTGATGGGGATAAATGTTGACAATATTATCTCAATAACATTTGGTATAGGAGCAGCGCTTGCTGGGGCAGGTGGTATGCTTTATGCGATAGCTTTTCCTCAGGTAGTGTTTTGGATGGGTATTATTCCTGGTTTGAAAGCATTTGTTGCGGCGGTATTGGGAGGAATTGGCAGCATACCTGGTGCTTTTGTCGGAGCGTTAATAATGGGACAAGCCGAAGTGCTTAGCGCCTCTTATATTTCTACCCCAATGCGCGATGCGATCTCGTTTTCAATTCTTATCCTTGTCTTATTAATCCGTCCGACAGGCATATTTGGCGAGAGATCAACAGAAAAGGCATAAAAGATGATGAAAATACAAAAAACTTCTCTTTTCTTTATCCTTGGAGCCATAGTTTTTTACTTAATTGTGCAGTACTTCATGAGTTCAGGTCTGCTGACAACATTCTTCACAACGATTATCTTAATCGGTGGTGTGATGGCAATCGTCAGCTTGGGGTTGAACTTGATATATGGATTCAATGGCCAATTCTCATTAGGACAATGGGGTTTTTATGCGATTGGTGCCTATACTGCAGCTGATATCACCTTTCGTTGGCATCAAATGCATACTGCACAGGCTTTAGTTGTGGCTTTATTAGTAGTGATTTTTGCAGGCATTGCATTCTTCATTGTAGGTAGGGTGGTAAAAGCGATTAAGGATTTTGATGTATTATCCATTTTTGCACTGTATTTGGTTGTTACGGTGTTTTTTATATATTTAGCTGTAATGCTAGGACAACCACTAACGCAGCCGGTAACCGCTTTCTTTTCGCAACTGCCGCCCCAAGTGAGCATGCAGGTAATCTTTATCTTGGCTGTATTAATAGCAGGAGTACTGGCAGCGGAAGTAAGCTTTATTTTTGGTCTGCCTGTTCTCACCCTAGGTTCTGATTATTTTGGAATTGCCACCTTGGGCTTTACAATTATTGTAAAGGTGTTGTTAGATAATTCTGATACTTTATTAGGATTCGCGGAGATGAAAGGCGCCCGCGGCATGGTAGGAATACCTAAAGTAACAACCTGGTTTTGGGTATTTCTCTCTCTGCTTATTGTTGTAGGCGTTGTGAGAAATTTACTCCACTCTAGTTACGGGCGTGCAATAATCTCGGTCAGAGAGGATGAAATTGCTGCAAAAGCTATGGGTATTGATGTTGGGCAATATAAAAATTTAGCTTTCGTCCTTGGAAGTTTCTTTGCCGGCATAGCGGGCGGATTGTATGCTCATATCAATGGATTTTTGCACCCAGATACTTTTAACTTCATCAAATCCTTTGATCCAATGATTATTATCGTTTTTGGCGGTTTAGGGAGTGTTACCGGAACTATTGTAGCGTCTTTTGGATGGGCGTTGGTGTTGGAAGGATTTCTGCGATTAGTTTTACCACAAGGATTTGAAACATGGCGATTTGTGGTTTATCCTTTATTATTGCTTGTGATGATGTTATTAAAACCCAATGGGTTGTTTGGGGGAGTGGAAATGCCATTTCTCAAGCAGACTGTACCTCCCTTGCCAGAGTCATTGCGTGATAAACCAAAAGGGGAGGTGAACCAATGAGTGAAATGTCAATGACAGAAACAACCGCTCAGAAAAAGCCGCTCCTGAAAATTGAAAAATTGACCATTCTTTTTGGCGGATTGCGGGCAGTAAATAATTTTGACTTGTCTATCTATCCCCATGAGCTCATCGGGTTGATTGGTCCTAATGGCGCAGGGAAGACAACCGTATTCAATATGATTACAGGGATATATAAACCCACGAGTGGCAGCATTATCTTTGATGATCAAGAAATAAGCGGTTATCAACCACATCAGATCAATCAAATGGGAATTGCGAGAACATTTCAAAACATTAGGTTATTCCCTAACCTTACTGTTCTGGATAATGTTCGCATAGCCTATCATACCCATGCCGGTTATGGTTTTATAGATTCCATTCTTCATAGTGATACCTACCGAAGGAAGGAAAAGGAATTGACTGAAAAAGCGCAGGAATTTTTAAGTGTGTTCAACCTGCATAAACGTCAGGATGAGATAGCAAAAAACCTTCCTTATGGAGAACAGCGCCGGTTGGAGATTGCTCGTGCTTTAGCCGCAAGTCCTAAATTACTTCTGTTGGATGAACCGGCAGCTGGAATGAATCCTGCGGAAGTTGCTTCTTTAATGGAACTTATCCATTTTATTCGTGATAAATTCCAGCTGACTATTTTGCTCATCGAACATCAGATGAGAGTGGTGATGGGTATCTGTGAATTCATCAATGTGATGGACTTTGGTGAAGTGATTGCACGCGGAACTCCGCAAGAGATTCAGAGCAATCAAAAGGTGATTGAAGCCTATTTAGGACCCGGTGCAGGAGTACTATCTGAAAAATATCGAAGAAAGAGTGGCAGCTTATGATGCTAGAAGTTGAGAACTTAAATGTCTATTACGGTGCTATCCACGCTCTAAAGGGGATTAGTTTTAAATTAGATAAAGGTGAAATTGTAGCCCTTATTGGAGCAAATGGTGCTGGAAAATCAACAACCTTAAATACAATTTCAGGGATTTTACGTTGCCGGGAAGGAAGTATATTATTTCAAGGAGAAGATATCACCCAAGCGCCGGCAGAAGAAATTGTCCGAAGAGGGGTTATTCAGGTGCCGGAAGGGCGAAAAATATTTGCCACGTTAACAGTTACGGAAAATTTGGAAATGGGAGCTTTCCTGCAAAAAGATAAGGCGCAAATACAGCGCGATATGGAAAGTGTTTTTGAACGTTTTCCACGTCTGCGAGAACGCCGCAATCAACTTGGTGGTACTCTCTCTGGCGGTGAGCAGCAAATGCTGGCAATTGCGCGCGGCTTAATGGCAAGACCTTCTTTATTGCTGCTTGATGAGCCTTCCATGGGTCTTTCACCCATTTTGGTGGAACAAATCTTTGATATTATTCGCAACATCAATGATCAAGGTACTAGCATTTTGTTGGTTGAACAGAATGCCCAAATGGCTTTAGCTATTTCTGATAGAGCCTATGTACTTGAAACAGGCAATATCAATATGTCTGGCAAATCCCAAGACCTCTTAAATAATCCGATGGTGATTGAGGCGTACCTAGGCGGACATGCATAAAATACCTTACCTTTCTGAATAGGTGGAGTATCTATGACAAAGTTAGAAAAATTATTCTATTTTATTTTGTTACCCATTATTGCGGTTCTATGTTATCCCCCGGAACTGCTTCGTGCAGGAACTACAGTATTAGGCATTCTTGTGGCTGCCATGATATTGTTGGGCATCCTGTTATGGCGTGGTCGTTCTCTAGCCTTGACCTTTGCAATCTTTTTACAGGGTTTGAATGTCATTATTCGCATCATGATGATTCTACCTAATACAGTAGATAAAGCGGGAAAAGTAAATTTGCCGATGGGTTTGGCGATGTTAATTGGATTAGTTATATCCTTATATCTTGTATTAAGATTAGATCGGATTGATGTAAGAAGGACGATGGTTCGTTAAAATGTAATCAACATAAGAAGACTTGCAGATTATTTCTTTATTTTATTCTTAAAGAATTCGTATTATAAGAATGCAGGTCTAAAAGTACTGCATTCTTATTTTCTATCTATATATGGTTTACCTTCTAATGGAACATATTCTATAGAGAATCTTATTCACATTGTTTAGAAAAAAACATTAGGAGCAGGCAGCTACAATGAGTCCCTTTTTGCAACTAGCTTTCGTACTCGCGGTTATTTTATTTTGCGCAAAACTTGCCAGTTACATCAGCGGCCGGTTAGGACAGCCTTCTGTACTTGGCGAGCTTCTTGTCGGCATATTATTAGGACCCTCCTTAATTGATATTACCCATTTAAATTTTATCACTTATGTTCATTTGACAGAGATTGTCAATGAGATAGGTGAGCTTGGGGTCCTGATCTTAATGTTTATGGCAGGATTAGAATTGCATATGTCAGAATTAGTGCGTAATACCCGCGTTTCGGCTTATGCAGGGATTTTAGGCGTACTTGCACCCGTCGGATTAGGCGTTGTTGCTGGGGTAATTTTAGGCTTAGATGTACCGAATTCTGTATTTTTAGGGTTAACATTAGGCGCAACAAGTGTAAGTATTTCTGCTCAGACATTAATGGAGCTCAACGTCATTAGAAGTCGGGTTGGGGTTGGTTTATTAGGCGCGGCGGTATTCGATGATATTTTGGTCATCTTATTGCTGTCTTCTTTTTTAGCTCTTCAGGCCGGAGATGGCAATGGGCTTATTGAAATTAGCATTGTTTTTGGAAAAATGTTACTTTTTTTAGTTACATCGGTTACATTTGGGCTGTGGGTATTACCCAGATTAACGAAAAGAATTGCAAGTTTAAACGTTAGCCAAGGTAGTGTAACTCTTGCGATAGTTGTGTTGCTTTTTTATGGAATAGGTGCGGAGATTATTGGAGGGATGGCTGCTATTACCGGAACATTTATAGCTGGTTTAATGTATGCTCGCACTCAGCAGAAAAACGAGATTCAACATGGTCTGCGTTCGTTGGCATATGGATTTTTTATCCCAATATTCTTTGTAGCCATAGGTATAGGTATAGACTTGAAGGAATTAAATATACATGCCTTATGGGCATTATTGCTGATTTCTGTCATTGCTATTCTTGGTAAAATATTAGGAGCTGGTTTAGGTGCAAGATTGGGAAGATTTTCTTGGCGTGAATCACTTCAACTTGGAATTGGGTTAGTATCACGTGGTGAGGTAGGGCTCATTGTTGCGAAAATTGGATTGGATTTAGGTTATTTAAACAATGAATTTTTTTCCACCATTGTGGGTATGGTAATGATCACAACATTGGTTACCCCTCCAATGTTAAGATTGGTTTTTTCTATGCCAAAACCACAAAAACCTGCTGAACAAATGAGCTGAACAAATGATGAATAATCACTCCTAAGGAAGGTATTGCTTATGTATATGATTTTTTTTGTCCTTCACGATCCAAATCAATTGGATAATGTACTCTATGCTTGGGAAGAAGTTGGAGTGAAAGGAATTACGATTATCCCAAGTATTGGGGTAGGCAGGCTGCGGCAGAGCATCCTGCTGCGCGAGGATTTTCCCTTGATACCTAGTTTGCAAGATATGTGTGGTCACGATGAGGTGATGAACCGCACCCTTATCACTATAGTAAAGGATGAAAAGATGATCTCTGCGGTGGTTGAAGCAACACAGAGGATCATCGGTAACCTGAATGAACCCAATACGGGTATTTTGACTGTCTTGCCGGTAATTCAAGCGTACGGCTTAGATCGAAAAGATGAGGATTAGCGATTTGCGCCAAGAATAGGCATTGGATCAGGGACACATTCACCGCGCATTAATGCCCATTCTTCACATATTTTACCGCTTGGAAAAGCACATAATCCAATCTCACCACCACAGCTAGGAATATTTAGTATCGTCGAAATACCACCTAATTGTTCGCAGTTTTCTGATGCAGGGTTATTCATTCCAGCCCGAAGTCCACTTTTGATTTTTAATGTGTTCATTTTAATCTCCCATAGTAATAATTCAACGAAAGTTTCAACTCACTGTATTTATCCTAACACAATATAAGGGATAGGTGCTACCGTAATTATACGGTATTTGGTTAATAGGTAACAAAACCGAAATTTACTATGGGGCTTTTAATGATTAGGGATTGGAAAGCAGAAATTCATGCATGGAACGAGCTGCAATTCGCCCGGCTCCCATAGCTAAGATGACGGTGGCAGCCCCACTGACAACATCTCCCCCCGCCCAAACTCGGGGAATGGAGGTAAGGAGAGTGTTGGGATCCGCAATTATCGTACCGTGTTTGCTGACAGCTAGTTGAGGTGTTGAAGAGGGGATGAGTGGATTAGGACTGTTACCAATGGCACAAATGACTGCATCTATTGGCATGGTAAATTCTGAATCTGGTTTAGGCACAGGACGACGACGGCCAGAATCATCCGGCTCGCCTAGCTCCATACGAATGCACGTCATACTTTGCACCCAACCATTTTCATCACCATTATATCGGATAGGCAGCGTAAGGTATTCAAAATGGACACCTTCTTCTTCTGCGTTTTCAATTTCCTCTAAGCGGGCTGGCAATTCTTGTCGCGAGCGGCGATAAATCACATGCACTTCTGCTCCCAAGCGAAGAGCTGTTCTAGCGCAATCCATCGCAACATTTCCACCTCCAATCACCGCTACGCGCTGATGCTTTTTTATCGGGGTGGCATATTGGGGGTATAAATATCCCTTCATGAGGTTCATCCTGGTTAGGTACTCATTAGCGGAATACACGCCATTCAGGTTTTCCCCAGGGATATTCATAAACCATGGCAAACCGGCGCCGGTTGCGAGAAATAAAGCATCGAATTCTTCTAATAAAGAGTCAATGCTGCGAGTTTTGCCGACGATAAAATCCGGTACTAGGACAACGCCCATTTGCCGAAGATAGTTAATTTCTCGTCTTACGATTGCTTTTGGTAGGCGAAATTCTGGTATGCCATACAGAAGCACGCCGCCGAAATCGTGCAATGCCTCAAACACCGTAACCTGATGCCCTAGTTGTATTAAATCCGCTGCCGCAGTCAAACCTGCAGGTCCACTGCCAACAACAGCGACTTTCTTGTGGGTTGGCTGCCATTCTGGGATAATAAGTGGAGTAGGCTGCTGAGCTTCCCAATCAGCAAGAAAGCGCTCCAGTCGTCCGATGGCTACTGGAGCACCACGTTTGGCAAGGACACATGTGCTTTCGCATTGGGTTTCCTGAGGGCAGACTCGCCCTGTAATGGCTGGTAAGCAGTTTTTCTCTTTTATCGTCCGAATTCCAGCCGCAAAATCGCCTTGTGCGATTTGACGGATGAATCGGGGAATATCTATTTCAACTGGACAAGAAGGAGAACAAAGGGGTTTTTTACAATCCAAGCAGCGTTTTGCTTCAGCAATTGCATCTTCTGGCGTGTACCCTAAAGCAACTTCGTTGAAGTTAGTACGGCGCACTTCTACATCTTGCTTTGGCATTTCCCGTCGCTCTAAATCTAATTTTTTTGGTGAAGTTGGTGTACTCATCAGCAATCCTTTTATATTAGATTATGACTTCTGAGGTAATTTTAGGAGTTGAGGGCGAGGGGTAGCACGACTGGATCTCAAGGGACGCGCTTCCTCGACGATGTAAGATTGACGACGTTTTGCTAATTCAACCCAATCAATAAGATGCCCATCAAAATAAGGTCCATCCACGCAGGCAAATTTTGTTTTATCCCCCATGGTAAGACGGCATACACCACACATTCCAGTACCATCCATCATTATTGTATTTAAACTTACGAGGGTTTTGATCTCAAAAGATTGAGTTGCATCGCAAGTGCGTTTCATCATATAATTGCAGCCATTGGCGATAACTAAATCTATTGAGTTACCCATTTCGTTAATAATTTTTGGCAGATTTTCAGCAACATGACCTTGATAACCGCGACTACCATCGCGGGTGATGAAATATAGTTTATCAGTAACCGATTTTAACTTATCTTCCCAAAAAATTAGCTGAGCACTGCGAGCTTCAACTACGGCATAGACCTTATTTTGCTGTTGTTTTAAAGCACGGCATAAAGGAAAAAGACTGCCATTTCCATAACATCCGCCTATGCACAACACTTTGCCAAAATGTTCAATGGGCATTGGGTTGCCTAATGGTCCTGAAACAGTTGGGATGAAGTCGCCTGGTTTTAAGTGGGAAAGTTTGCGTGTTGTCCTCCCAACAATCATTACAGCAAAGGTGATGGTACCGGCAGCTATGTCCCAGTCAGCAGGTGTTAGAGGAATGCGTTCTCCATCTTCCTCCACCCGTAGGATAATAAAGTTGCCGACGCGTAAATTTGGCACAATATGCTGTGCTTCGACTGTTAAGATATGGATGTTGGGCACTATTGTATAGCTTTCAATTATTTTAAACATCAAGCACCTCGTTTTCTTGGGCGCGATAAAGATCATCAATGCCACCAACCCATTGTCGCAAGGGAACGCCAAGATAGATATTTTCGTCTGTGTAAGGGTAAAAGGAAGTAAACTTCTTTTCTTGTTGATCGGTGAATGAGGTTAAGATCATTTCCCATTCAAGGGAAGCTGAACAATTTTCATTGTGATGTATTTTGATCTCTTTAAGCTGCTGCTGAAATTCATTTTGGATATCTTCGACGGTATAAAAATCGAAGCCACTTTTCCCGATTTGCCGTGCAATTTGGCATAACCATTGCCAAGAAGGTGCGGCTTCTCCTGGAGGCTGAACAGCTTTTTGGATGGTTTTATATGTTCCAAACCCATCAAAAAAAGAACCATCCATTTCAGCAAAAGCTGCGGCCGGCAATATCAGAGCGGGCGAAGGAAAGTAATCTAATTCGCTGATGTGCTGACAAATGGTAAACTCAGCCTGCTGGAATGCTTGGTGAGGAGCTGTGTTGAGATAAAAAAGTACTTTGAAATTGGATGAGTTAT
>DAOUFY010000157.1:0-21712 GCA_034429745.1 Anaerolineales bacterium | reverse complement strand
CGTTTGCGCCCCATGACTTTCGTTGCTGCTTCATTGATGAAAGTCCAATTCATCTCGTTATCCGTTACGGAAATGGGGAAGGGGATGGAATCGAGCATCGCTTCATACCAATGTGTTCTTTCACGCAGGGCGTCAATCATCCCGGCTAACGCTGAGTTCAATTGATCCTGCTCTCCTTTGATGGTAATGGTGCTTTCCAGATTGCCGCCAGCGATGTGCTTTGCCATGCGATGAACATCGCGCAAGCTGTCCAACAGCTGCTGCATGGCATGCATCAGAGCGCCGATTTCATCCTTGCGAGCAAGCAGCTGTTTGGCTTCTTTCATGAGGGCTCTGCCTTCTTCTTCGCGCTCATCCACCAGCAAATTGCCGCTGGAAAGCACAGCAAGAGCGCGGGTTGCGGTTTGCAATGGGCGGCTGATGCGCCCGGCAAACACCCACAGCAGCCACAATGCCAACAGTGTCATGAGCACTCCCAATCCAATCATTACCCATAAAGACTGCAGAGCGTCTTGCACAATAACCGATTGTGGGACAGTGATGTTCATCATCCAAGGTGTGGTTGTATTGCCAAAACGAATGGGCACATAAACAGAGAGGAAGCCATTCTCCTCACGAATTGCTTCTTCCCCCTTTTGAATGAGTGCCAAGCGCGCTTCCCAATCTGGGAAGACATCTTTGATATTCTTGCCAACCAATTCGGGCTTGCTGCTGTAAGCGCCAATATTGCCTTTATTAGTATAGAGAACCGTTTCTGCCCTGCCATTATAAAGCAAGTTTTCATCAACCACTTGCTGCAAGAAGGTTAATTTGAAATCAAGCATTACTACCCCATAAAAAGAATTGTCAGCTATAACAGGGGCAGCAACTGTTGACATAAGCACATCAACATTATTGACTGGTTGAATGTAAGGCTCAGTAATTATTTCTTGCTTAGTGCGTTTGGGTATAAAATACCAAGGAGCTTTTCCTTCATTACCATAACCTGTAGTAGGTCTTATATTGATTTTATTATCTCCTGCCCGTTCAAGATAAGGCACAAAACGACCTGTTTGATCGTGCCATGCTGCGTTGACATACATTGCATCGTTTTGATCAAAAGCATTAGGTTCCCAACAAGTTCCCATCCCAAGGGCCATAGGTGTTTGGGAAAATATTTGTTTTAACATTGCCACAACTTCTTCGCGGGCTAAAATTATATTATCACTTTTTGTAGAAGAAAAAATAATCGCAATCGTGCGAACAGTATCGAGAGCTGATTCTATTTCAGCTTTAATAGCGTTCGCTTGGGCGGAAGCTTCAGAAACAACTGTCTGTTTAGAATTGTTAACTAAAGAATTATATTGGGTATAAGAGGAATAGATAGTTAATATCGCAGCAGTAATAAGAATGCATACTCCTCCTAATAGCGTTATCATCCTTCTTATGGAAAAAGTATATTGATTCGCCATGTCAATGTTCTCCAATTTGAAAAGATTATAGCCTATTATATCATAAAGCTATTCTTCATTAATACTTGACAAAAAATTTTATTTTAAAGGCTTTATTATCGTACACTTGAAATAAGGAAGATGAAACAATACACAAACTGAATCTTTAGTTTGCTGAAAAAATAAAATTGAAGTAGAATTAAAAAAGGTAAGGTATCTCTTAATCAGGAGAAACACATGCAACAGAAAAAGTCAATTCAATCAATTCGTAGCACATACCGCCGTAAGCAAAGAATAGCGCCTCTTATTGTCGGTGGTTTGGCTTTAATATTAGTTGTTGTTGGGGGGATATTTCTTGTCTTTACGCTGGCTGGAGGAACTAAAATTTCACTCTTTGCAACGAAAACACCAACTCCTACCATTACGCCCACACCCACAGATACTCCAACTATAACCTCAACCGCCACAGAAACGCTAACGCCCACAGAGGAAGCTACAATTACACCTATTCCCTCTGAAACGCCTAGCGGTCCATTTACCTATACTGTTCAAGAGGGTGATGTGCTATTTTCTATTGCCCAGAAATTTGGCTTGGATGTGAATTACCTGATGGAATACAATAAACTAACCGATGCAAATATTTTCGTAGGACAGGAATTGATTATTCCGTTAGGTGTTGAACCACCAACTGCTACTCCTCTGCCAACTTATTTACCTAAAGGACGGGTGATCGAAATTATTGTAAAAGCTAACGATTCCTTTAACGGTTTGGCCTCCCAATATAACACCACTATTGAAGGTATTTTGCAGCAAAATGAGGATAGTTTTGGGAAAATTGATTTGAAGAAAGATAAAATACCACCATTACAAATTGGCATGCGGCTAAAAATACCTGTGAATTTGGTTACTCCAACTCCAACGACTACACCTCAAATCTCTGTAAGACAGACTCAAACCCAAGCTGCAATTCAAACGGTTATGGCTCAACCGACAGAGTAAAAGATATTTGAGTTGGCGCTAAGTTTATGAGAAGTAGTGAAAAGCACAAGCATATTGCGGCACAAAGAGGTCCCGTATCATTTGCGGTTGTTACAGTCAGTGATAGCCGTACTCCCGAAACGGATACGAATTACCATTATTTAGCACAAGTTATTCATCAAGCTAACCATCAATGCAGTGTTTACCGAATTATCAAAGACGATCCTGAAATGGTTGAAGAGGTTCTCAACGAATTAGCTGCACATGATGTGCAAATCATACTTTTTAATGGCGGAACAGGAATATCTAAACGAGATACCACTTATGATGTAATCAGCCGCATGCTTGAAAAGACATTGATGGGGTTCGGCGAGCTGTTTCGGATGCTAAGTTACCAACAGGTGGGCTCCGCGGCCATGTTTTCACGGGCTACTGCCGGAGTGTATCATGGAAAAATCATTATTTCAATCCCGGGCTCACCGGATGCGGTTAAGTTGGCATGGGAAAAACTTATAGCCCCCGAGGCAAGTCATTTAGCTTGGGAAATACAGCGCTAGCGAATATGCAAGAGGATAGAAAACATGGGCATGTATAAAGGATTAATTGGCGGATTTCTAAATTCGTTGACTAAGTTTCCAGAGCGCCCAGCGCTTGAAGTTGATCACAAGGTGCTTTCGTATCAGGAGTTGTGGAATAAAGCAGGTAAAATCGCTGCCGCTATACAATCAACACAGAGCATGCAGAAAGAAGTTGCCGCCATGCTGGCTTATAGAAGTGAAACAGCCTATGCCAGCATATTAGGTATATTAGCTACAGGTCGAGGTTATGTGCCTTTAAACCCCACCTTTCCACCAGAAAGAACACAGCGAATGGTTGAATTGTCGGGGGTTGATGTCTTAGTTGTAGGAAATGAATGCTTTTCAATGCTGGAGAAGCTGTTGTTGACATTGGATAAATCATTATGGATTATTTTTGAATCTGAAGAGGATATAGTCTATTGGTCAAAACACTATCCTAAACATCATTATTCCAGTTTCGGTACAGCGAACCCTGAACTTATTTTTAGCTCCATGAATGATTTTTCAGTAGCTGAAAATTCCTGTGCTTATTTGCTTTTTACTTCTGGAAGTACTGGCATACCAAAAGGTGTACCGGTTAGTCATGGAAATGTTCGCTCCTATATAGAGTATATTGCTGAGCGCTACCAAGTTAATGAAAATGATCGATTCTCACAAATGTTCGATATGACTTTTGACCTTAGCGTTCATGATATGTTTGTAGCATGGGAAAGGGGAGCTTGTGTATGCTGTGTGCCGGAAAAGTATTTAATGGCACCGGGAGATTTTATAAATAAAAGGGAATTAACGATGTGGTTTTCAGTACCATCGGTTGCAATGTTTATGTCTGGCTACCGATTGTTAAAGCCTAATTCGTTGCCTTCTTTGCGTTATAGTTTATTTTGTGGTGAGGCATTATCTGCAAAATTAGCCGCTGAGTGGCAGGCAGCTGCATCTCATTCCATTGTCGAAAATTTATATGGTCCAACTGAGACAACCATAGCTATTTGCCATTATCGCTGGGATGATAAAGAATCACCCCAACAATGCATCAACGGCATTGTACCGATTGGTTACCCTTTTAAAGGACAACAGGCTTGTGTAGTTAAGGAAATTAGGC
Source organism: Anaerolineales bacterium (assembly GCA_034429745.1). Classification (GTDB taxonomy): domain Bacteria; phylum Chloroflexota; class Anaerolineae; order Anaerolineales; family DRKV01; genus JBAXBF01. The sequence continues at coordinate 17,627 of DAOUFY010000157.1, read as the reverse complement.
AGAGTGGAAACCAAAAAGAAGTGATTTTAGCCAGTGTTGGAGAGAGCGGCGAGTTATGCTTGAGCGGCAGCCAAGTTACTGGCGGTTATTTGAATAATCCGGAAAAAACAAAGGAGCAATATATTCGGATACCTGAATTGGGTAGCCAAATTTGGTATCGGACGGGGGATTTAGTCAAGCAGGACGAAAATGGTTGCCTGTATTTTCTGGGAAGAATAGATACCCAAATAAAAATATTTGGTCATAGAATTGAATTGGGAGAGATTGATGCAGTATTAAGAGAAACTGCTGGTACTGAAATGATTATTTCAATAGCATGGCCAATTAAAGAAGGACGAGCAACAGGGATTGTTGCATTTGCTGGGGGAAATGTAGAATTGAGTGAGAAAGCAATCATCAATGCCTGCCGGAAAAAATTGCCAGATTATATGATACCTAAACGCGTTTACTTTCTAGAAAAACTTCCTCTCAATGTCAATGGCAAAATTGATCGCTTGCAGCTTCAAAAAATATTAGAAGAAGAAGCTTTTGGAAAGCAAACCCTGTAGGCTCTCCTTATAAGTTGGCAGAACCTGTCTCCGTTCGTCTAAAAGATGAAGTATCTCATTGAAGTAAATCGTGTTTCCCATCAATATGTTATAGGGAATAATACTATAGAGTCACTGCGTGAAATATCCTTTTCAGTTCGAGAAGGGGAATTCATTGCTATTGTTGGCGCCAATGGAAGTGGAAAAAGCACTCTAGCCAGGATGATTAATGCTACTTTGCTTCCTAACGAGGGATGGGTAAAAGTAGATGGCTTAGATACAAAAGATAGAAGTCAGCATGCAAAAATCCGCTCAACAGTTGGCATGGTGTTTCAATACCCACAGGAACAAATTATTGGCAGTACGGTGGAAGAGGATATAGCTTTTGGTGTTGAGCAGTTGGGTTTATCGGAAATGGAAAGCCAAAAGTTAATAGAGGAAGCTTTGCGTAAAGTAGGGTTATGGGAACAACGTAAGCGCGCCATCAATATGCTTTCTGCGGGGCAAATTCAACGAGTGGCTTTTGCAGGTGTCCTAGCCAGAAAACCGCGAGTGATGATTTTAGATGAAACAACTTCCATGTTGGATCCTTTAAGTAGAAGGCAAGTCTTCTCTTTTATGAAACAATTGAATCAAGAGGGAATTACCATTTTGTATATAACCCACGACATGGAAGAAGCAGTACAAGCAGACCGAGTTATAGGATTATTTGAGGGTCGGTTAGTGTTTGATGCTTCTCCAAAACATGCATTTTCATATTATGATGGTTTATTCCGTTATCATCTTATGCCAACCTTGGCTCAGCGGCTAACTCATTCATTGAAACCTTATTTCCCTTCAATAAAGCAAGAAATGCTTACAATTGAAGAACTGGTTTTAGAATTGTGCCGCCTTGTGCCATTAGAACACAGAAAGAACGGAAGGATAAAGGAATTAAACGGAACAAGCTCGGGAAAAGCTGCAGCTAATTTGGCAAATCCTTCTATCCAAGTAGAACAATTAGGGTTCACATACTACCCCGACACACCCTTAGCAACGAAAGCATTAGAAGGGATTAGCATTCTTATCCCTCGCGGTGGTGCACACGCATTAATTGGTGGAACAGGCAGTGGGAAAAGCACACTGCTTCAGCATGTTAATGCTTTGCTGAGACCTCAACATGGGATGATTATAGTTGAAGGTATGGATCTTACGCAGCCGGATTTGGATGTAAAATTACTGCGCCGCAGAGTAGGTTATGCATTTCAAACACCTGAGGAATATTTTTTTGAACAATATGTGGGCGATGAAATTGCATATAAAGCAAAGAGATATGGTGTGAAAGATAAAAACACTCTTCGAGAAGAGGTTGCTTCTGCGTTGTCTAAAGTTGGTCTAGATTTTGAGTTATATAAAGACCGAATGACCTTTGGATTAAGTGGCGGTGAGCGTAGAAAAGTTGCTTTAGCTTCTGTGTTTGTATTAGATCCTGCAGTCATTGTTTTGGATGAACCAACGGCCGGGTTAGATCCTTTTTCACAAAAGGAACTACTACAGCAGCTTCACTTACTAATAAAAGAAGGGAAGACTCTTCTTTTTGCTACTCATGCAATGGAAGATGCTGCTTATTTAGCAGATACTTGCACAGTGATGAAAAATGGAAGACAAATTGCAAATGGCTTGGTTGAAGAGGTATTAACAGATGAGTATGCATTAACAAGAGGCGAATTGCTACCTCCCCTCATTACGCAACTTATTAAGCTTCTTAATAATCAAGGTTGGGAAATTCCGCATTCTATTATCCGTGAAGATGAATTGATTCAGACAATCAGCCATTTGACATTAGATAAATAAATGAGTACTACATTTGGACAATACCTTCCTATAGATTCACCCATCCATCAGATGGATCGACGTGTGCGCTTATTGGGTTTTTCAATTATCTTTGTAGCTATCCTCTGGGCCGAGAGTGTATGGGGAATGAGCCTAGCTGTAGTGCTATTGCTGGGAATCATTTTATTAAGTCAGGTTCCACTCTCAGCCTTTAAGAGGTCGGTTTTAGTGCCATTACCGTTTCTTTTATTGCTGGCGCTTGTTCAGCTTATGTTTATCGGCAAAGGACCTTATTGGTATGAATGGGGAGTCTTCAAGGTAGGGATACATGGACTGTATTCAGGGATACTTCTTATATTTCGCTTTATCGCTTTAATATTGCTCATTAACTTAGGTTTTTATACATCTTCCACTAATCAATTAATGCAAGGGTTAGAAGAATTCTTTTTTCCGTTGAAAAAATTAGGTATTCCTATAGATGATTTAATGTTAAGTTTCAGGGTAACCTTTCAATTTGTTCCCTTTTTATTTCAGACAATTGAAAGAATCAGCAAAGCGCAAGCAGCGCGCGGGGCAGATTGGGATAATAAACATGCAAGTGTAGTTCAAAAAGCTCGTCAAGTATTGCCCATTATTGTGCCATTGTTTATCATAACCTTGCGGCGTGCAGAAACGCTTGCCCTTGCATTGGAAACTCGCGGTTATCGAAGTGGAGTGAGTGGTTCCCGGCAACTTTTGCAAAAGCCATTGACATTTCAGGATTGGCTAGTATTGATTAGCTTTGTCATTATGGCTTTTGCAATTATCCTTCTTTAAGCTGTTACTAAGATTCAATCACCTTTATATGGAGTTCCTGAAGCTGTTTGGGGTCAGCGGGAGATGGGGCATCTGCCATTACATCTCGGGCAGCTTGATTCTTTGGGAATGCAATGACTTCGCGAATATTCTGTTCGTCGGAGAAAATCATGCAGAGCCGGTCAATGCCCGGCGCAATTCCTCCATGAGGAGGGGTGCCATATTCGAAAGCTTCAAGCATATGTCCAAATCGTTCTGCAGCTACTTCGGGGTCAAGCCCAATGAGTTTAAACACTTTTTCTTGCAGTTCCCTCTGATGAATACGGATTGATCCGCCGCCAACTTCGTAATCATTGAGGACAAGATCATATTGCTGCCCGCGAGCTTTAGCAGGATCTGTATCCAATAGAGGAATATCTTCAGGCATTGGAGACGTGAAAAGATGATGGCTAGGATCCCAACGTTTTTCTTCTTCATTCCATTGTACATAAGGGAAGTCAATCACCCAGCAAAAAGCGAGGATGCTGTTATCTTTCAGTCCGAGCTTTCCTCCAAGATAGGAACGAAGTCTTCCTAATGATTCAAACACTATTTCGGGTTTGTCGGCAACAAACAGAAGGAGATCGCCAGGTCCAGCAGCAAGCCTCTGTTTGATTATGTTTAAAGTTTCGGAAGACAAGAATTTGGCAAAAGTGGTTCGTTCCTCTCCTTCGGGGGTGATGGCTAGGTAAGCTAATCCTTTTGCGCCAAATTGCTTTACATAATCGGTCAATTCATCAATTTCTTTACGGGTATAATGACCAAGCCCTTTGGCATTGATCCCGCGCACATGTCCACCACGAGCGGTGATTTCTTCAAACACTTTAAAACCACAGTTTTTAGCAATATCTGTAATATCCTTTAACTCAAGCCCAAAACGGATATCGGGATTATCTTTGCCAAAACGTTCCAAGGCTTCTTGGTAAGAAAAGCGCGGGAATGGACTGGCGAAGAGTTTTTTATGAGGTAATAGCTTCTGTACCATTTCTGTAAAAAGACCTTCAATGAGTTGCATGATATCTTCGCGTTCTACGAAAGACATTTCTAGGTCTAACTGAGTAAATTCAGGTTGGCGGTCGCCGCGTTGATCCTCGTCACGGAAGCATCGAGCAATTTGGAAATAACGCTCTATACCTGCTACCATAAGAAGCTGTTTCAGTTGTTGGGGAGATTGGGGTAGAGCGTAAAATTCTCCAGGATGAAGGCGTGAAGGAACAAGGTAGTCCCGCGCTCCTTCTGGGGTGGTTTTGAATAAGATAGGCGTTTCAATTTCAAGAAAACCGCGTTGGTCTAGATAATCGCGTATAAATTTAATGACTCTATGACGCAATTCAAGGTTCTTTTTCATTCTTTCACGACGAATGTCTAAGTAACGATAACGCAAACGGCTATTTTCATCAACATCTTCTTCTTTGTTGATGAGGAAAGGAGGAGTCTTAGCTTGATTAAGAACGTTAGCTGCGGTAACTTCTATCTCAATATCGCCGGTAGCTAAATTGGGATTTTCCATTCCACTTGGTCTTTGGCGAACAATGCCATGCACTTGAATGACCCATTCGTTACGCACCTCGTTGAGAATTTGGTGAGCGATGTGATTAATGTTAGGATCTGATACTAGTTGGACTAAACCAAAACGATCGCGCAAATCAATAAAGATGATGCCGCCATGATCTCGTCGCCGGTGTACCCATCCTGCAAGGGTAACCTTTTTTCCAACGTCCGATAACCGCAGTTCTCCACAGGTGTGTGTTTTAAGCATTTGAATTAAGCCTCCAATGATGTTCGATAGAAGATAATATAAGGCAATTTTACCACAGCCGAAAACTGTTTGATGAAATTAATCAATTTATACATAAATCATTAACCTAAAACAAAAAATTGATGTAAAATGATTATAACGGTCTATAAAGCAATTGCAATTCTAGGAGGATTAAATGTCTGAACAATTTGAGGGTGCACCCAAGCAGGAACCTAGTCTCAATACTGAAGTCAGCAGTGATGATAAGTTATGGGCATTGCTAGCTTATATACTTTCCCCAATAATTCCTATTGTTCTTTTATTATTAGAGGATAAAAAGGATCGTCCCTTCATACGTGCTCATAATGGACAAGCATTAGTTTGGGGAATACTTGAAATAGCTGTTTCGGTTTTGCTTAGTTGGGTGCTATGTGGTCTTCCCACGTTAGTGATGTGGGTTTTAGCTATATATTGGGGTATTAAAGCCTATCAAGGAGAATACATCAATATTCCAGTGATAACTGATTTTGTTAAAGGTCAAGGTTGGGCATAAATGGGTGAGAAAATCATTGAAGCTAATTCCCCTTTGTCCGCGGATGAACGAACTTGGGCAATGCTTGCCCATTTAACTATCCTTGTAAATATCCCAACTGGCTTTTTGGGGGTGGTTTTAGCATTAGTCATTTACTTTGCATATAAAGATCGCTCGCGCTATGTCTCTTATCAAGCTATGCAGTCTTTTCTCTTTCAATTGATTTGGTGGGTGGGCGGTGGTGCCTTAACTGCCGTCGTATGGCTAATCACCGGTGTGCTTTCAGCAATTCTGATAGGGATATGCTGTATTCCTTTTGCCCTAGTTGTGAGTATTATTCCAATTGCTGCATTAATTTATGGTGTGATTGGAGCAATTGCATGCAATCGCGGCGAACCTTTCCGCTATTGGTTGATTGCAGATTGGATACCTACGGATTAGTGATTCAATATTATACATATGGAGGTAGAATATGAAGTTTCCTGAAAATTTAAAATATACAAAAAATGATGAATGGATTAAAGTTGAAGGAGAAGTTGGTATAGTTGGCATTACGGATTACGCCCAAGATAGCTTGTCAGACATTGTATATGTAGAGTTACCAGAAGTAGGAGATCACTTTTCAAAAGGAGAACCGTTTGGAACGGTTGAGTCAGTAAAGGCAGCTTCGGATGTTTATGCGCCGGTAGGGGGAGAGGTGGTTGAAATAAATGAGAGCTTAACGAAGACTCCAGAACTTGTCAACAAAGACCCTTATGAAGGAGCCTGGATGATTAAAATCAGAATTGATGACAAGAGCGAATTGGATGAGCTTATGGATGTAAAAACATATCAAGCCTACTGCAATGAAAGGAGCAAATAATGTTTATTCCTCATACTCCTTCAGACCGGACAGCAATGTTGGCGGCGATAGGGGTTGAGCGCATAGAGGACTTGTTTAAAGACGTTCCTGCACAGGTAAGATATCCTAAGCTCGATTTGCCACCTGCGTTAACCGAAATGGAAGCGGTAGCAGAACTGCGAGAGGTATCTTTACTAAATGAAAGCACCCAAGATCTAATCTGCTTTCTAGGAGCTGGAGCGTATCATCATTATATTCCTGCGGTAGTGGACTCGATCATCCGCCGCGGGGAATTTTTCACTGCCTATACACCCTATCAACCTGAAATATCCCAAGGTACATTGCAAGCAATATTTGAATATCAAAGCCTTATAGCTGATTTGACTGGGATGGAGGTATGCAATGCTTCACATTATGATGGAGCAACAGCAGTGGCGGAAGCGGTTAATATGGCGTATGCGGTTTTTCGCGGCAAAAAGAACAAAGCTATTTTATCCAATGCACTCCACCCCCATTACCGAGCAACAGTACGAACATATGTTCAAAGCGGATATATAGATCTTGTAGAGCAGTCCTGCGAGGAAAGTATAGAGAAAACCCTAGCTACTACCCCGGATGATTTAATACCGTTGATAGATGAAAAAACTGCCCTAGTTGTTGTTCAATATCCTGATTTTTTTGGGCGCGTTTTTAATCTTACTAAATTAGCTTCAGCCGTGCATGAGAAAGGTGCATTACTCTCAGTTGCTGTGAATCCCATTGCGTTAGGATTGCTGAAACCGCCTGGTGTATTTGGCGCAGATATTGTTACTGGAGAAGGGCAACCTTTAGGCATTCCTCTTTCCTTTGGAGGACCTTATTTAGGGCTATTTGCGACTCGTACCGATTATGTAAGAAAAATGGCTGGCCGTCTAGTAGGTCAAACGGTGGATAAAGAAGGAAAACGTGCTTATGTATTAACTCTCACTGCGCGAGAGCAGCATATCCGCCGCGAAAAAGCTACCTCAAATATATGCACTAATCAGGGGCTAATGGCATTAGCAAGTGTCGTTTATCTTTCTGCCTTAGGCAAAGACGGATTGAAAAAAGTTGCCGAGCTGAATTATCATAAAGCTCATTATTTAGCGAAGCAAATTGCTCAATTGCCCGGCTTTAAAGTATTCACTGATCGTACATTCTTCAATGAGTTCGTTGTTGTTTCTCCAGTAGCAGTAGAAAAGGTGCTCGGATATCTGCTGGATCATGGTATATTGGGCGGGTACGACTTGAACAATGATTACCCCAGTTTTGGCAATGCATTTCTCATGGCAGTAACAGAGATGAATACAAAAGAAGAAATGGATTATTTTTTGGAAGTGTTAAAAATGTTTATCGAAGAGGAAGCACAACACTTCCCAACTCTGAAATAACGGAGGTTTTTCATGCAAGGTGAACCTTTGATCTGTGAACTATCGGTACCTGATCGCAGGGGAGTGAAGTATCCTGATGTTGACGTGCCGCTTGCTGACTTACCAAGTGATTTAATAAGAGAAAGTATTGATTTGCCTGAAGTATCTGAAGTAGATGTTGTACGCCATTTTACCCGTCTATCTCAAATGAATTATGCCATTGATAAAGGATTTTATCCTTTGGGCTCATGCACCATGAAATATAACCCGCGTGTGAATGAAGAAACAGCAAGATTAACTGGTTTTACTTCAGTGCACCCATTACAGCCGCTTGACACAGTCCAAGGCAGCCTTATGATCATGTATAAGCTGCAGCAATACTTAAAAGAAATTGGAGGGTTTGCAGGTGTTAGCTTGCAGCCTGCAGCGGGTGCGCATGGAGAATTAACAGGAGTGTTAATCATCAATGCTTATCATCGTCATAGAGGGGAAAATCAGAGAAAAAAGATGCTGATTCCAGATTCAGCTCATGGTACAAATCCAGCTTCTTCCGCAATGATTAGCATGGAAGTGGTAGAAATACCTTCAGATAAAAGGGGGAATGTAGATGTCAATGCTTTGAAGGCTCATTGCGATGAGCGATTAGCTGGCTTGATGTTGACAAATCCCAATACTTTAGGTCTTTTTGAGGAGCATATTCTTGAAGTTGTGGAGATGGTACATAAAGCCGGAGGATTAGTCTATGGTGATGGCGCAAATCTCAATGCATTAGTTGGAGTTGCACGACCGGGGGATTTAGGCATTGATGTTTTGCACTATAACCTCCATAAAACTTTTTCTACACCTCATGGGGGAGGTGGTCCCGGCTCAGGGCCTGTAGGGGTAAGTGAAAAATTGGTGGATTTTCTACCGGGTCCGATTGTTGACATTCTTCATGAAGACGAAGAGCATGTTTTTTATGGCTGGAAAATGCCTTCATATAGTATTGGCAGGGTCAAGGCATTCTATGGTCATTTTGGAATTTTTGTACGAGCTCTTACTTATATCTTAATGCATGGACCAGAAGGGTTGAGAGCTGTTGCCGAACATGCTGTCTTGAATGCTAACTATCTAAAGGCACGTTTGCAAGATGTATATCATGTGCCATATAATCGAATGTGCATGCATGAATTTGTTGCTGAAGGACATTGGTCTGATGTGCCTGACATTCATGCGCTTGATATCGCTAAAAGGCTGATTGATTATGGCTTTCATCCACCCACAAATTATTTTCCCTTGATTGTGCCTGAAGCCTTAATGATTGAACCCACAGAAACTGAAAGCAAAGAAGTACTAGATGCTTTTGTTGATGCAATGTTGCAAATTGCGAAAGAAGCGCGCGAGCAGCCTCAATTGCTAAAAGACGCGCCTGTTAAAGCGCCGGTTAGAAGAGTAGATGAATTAAAAGCGGCAAAGGAATTAGTGTTATGCTGCTCGATGAAAGCATCCGCATAGTAACCCCAAGAGATACTGTTGAAATTCATTTACCAGATGGAAGGGTAATTAGTGGGAAAAGGGGACTTTGTGCGGGTGAGTTTCTAAAGCTTGTAGAAGACCCAAAAGCCCCCAATATGGGGGCTATTATCAATGGGGAATTGCGCGAGCTGACGTATCCTATTGAAATGGATGCCGCAGTAACCCCAGTTACGATGGCTTCTGCAGATGGCATGTATATTTATCGCCGTTCACTGACTTTTTTACTGGTTGCTGCTTTTGAAGAATTGTTTCCTGAGGCATTGTTAGTGGTAGATCATGCCGTTGCGGAGGGTGGATATTATTGCCGAGTAGAGAATCGAGAGCAGCTGACAGATTCAGAATTAGCCCAACTAGAAAAGAAAATGAGGGAAATTGTCGCTGCAGATATCCCTATTCGGCGTCGTCAAGTACCCATTGAGGAAGCTAAAGCCTATTTTCAAGCTAAAGGATATGATTGTAAAGTACGGCTGCTATCAAATCGCAAAAAAGATTACCTTACCATGTATCGCTTGGGAGATCATTTGGATTATCATCATGGGTATATGGTGCCTTCCAGCGGTTATATTCGCTGGTTTTCAATATCGAAAATAAATGATCTCGATGAAGGTTTTACTTTATGGTTTCCTAAGCGCCAAGCACCAACCCAGTTAAGAACTCCAAAGGAATATCCAAAATTGTTAAATGCTTTTCGACAGTATGGCGATTGGCTGCAACATTTGGGTATATCTACTGTAGGAAGTTTAAACGAAGAAGTGCTTAATGGGCGCGCAGCTGAAATCATACTTGTCTCTGAAGCACTGCATGAGATGCATATCTCACGAATTGCAGCTCAAATTGCTTCCCGTGCTAACCAAATCAAAGTGATTTTAATAGCAGGACCTTCTTCATCAGGCAAAACTACTTTATCGAAGCGCTTGACAATTCAATTGCTAGCGCGCGGCATTGCACCTTTCCCATTGGAGATGGATAATTATTTTGTTGATCGCGAGCACACACCCTTAGACGAGTATGGGCAATTTGATTTTGAGTCATTTGATGCACTTGACCATAGAAAACTAGGGGCTGATATTATGGCTTTAACCCGCGGCGAAGAAGTGCAACTTCCAAAATTTAATTTTAAAACTGGCACTCGAGAAGCGGGTGAAATTGTCCGATTAAAACCTGGCCAAATGCTTATTCTAGAGGGTATTCATGGGTTAAATCCGAGATTGCTTGGTGAATTTCCCGCCGAAAATGTCTTTAGAATCTATGTTTCAGCACTCACGCAGTTAAATTTGGATCGTCATAACCGAATATCTACTACTGATACCCGATTGATTAGACGGATTGTGAGAGATGCACGAGAGCGCGGCTATTCAGCTCAAGACACCATTCGTCAATGGGAATCAGTAAGACGCGGGGAAAAGAGGAATATTTTCCCTTATCAAGAGCAAGCGGATGTGATGTTCAATTCAGCACTTGTTTATGAATTAGCTGCAATGAAACCTTTGGCGGAGCCATTGTTAAGGCAGGTGCCATATCGCTCAAAAGAGCATATTGAAGCGAAACGCTTGTTGGCATTGTTAGAGTGGTTTGTCCCTATTCCAGATGAGTATATTCCGGATAATTCAATAATACGTGAGTTCATTGGGAACTCGATATTAAGAAATTTTAAACTCTGGTAAAAAATAAGGAGGAATATAAGATGACTATTGATCGCGCAGCTCTGTACTTGCAAGATGCTCATGATTTGAGGGATGGATTGGAAATTGTAAAATATGCCGAAGCGAGAGGATTTGAAGCTGTTTGGCAAGCTGAATCGCGTTTAGTACGCGATGCAATCGTCCCCATGGCAGCCTATGCCGCTGTAACCAATCGTATAAAAGTAGGTTCGGGGGTAATCAACAACTGGACGCGCAATATAGGATTATTGGCGGCAACTTTTCTGACGTTAGATGATCTTGCACCTAACCGTATTATTTGCGGAATTGGAGCCTGGTGGGATCCATTAGCGAAAAATGTAGGTATTGAAAGACGCAAACCTCTGACAGCAATGCGAGAGACAGTTACAGTATTGCGACGTTTATTAAACATGGAAAGGGTTACTTTTAATGGAGAATTTATTCACGTTAATGAAATAGAATTGGATGTTGTGCATGGACGCAGAGAACCGCGCAATGTCCCCATATATATCGGTCCTACCGGGCAGCAAATGATGGAATTAGCGGGAGAGATTTGCGATGGAGTTGTACTCAATTATTGTGTTCCTGTGGAATATAACGATCAAGCAATGGAGTGGCTGGATACTGGAGCAAAAAGAGCTGGCAAAAGAGTAGAGGATTTAGATCGTCCTCAGCTCGTTGTGTGTTCTGTAGATGAGGACCGCGAAAAAGCGATTGATACAACCCGTGAATTATTAACCCAATACTTGGCTCAGCAACCTCACATCGCTAAAGCATCCGGCGTTTCAGAAGAGGTTGTTTCCAAAATACAATCTATATTAGGCTGGCCTGCAACTAAAGAACAGATTCAAAAAGCGAAGCATCTTGTGCCGGATGAACTCATTCATCGGATTACAGCTTCTGGTACCCCAAGTGAAGCGCGAGAAAAAGTGCAAGAATATATGAGACATGGCTGCACATGCCCAATTTTGTATTCTGTGGGCGGCGATGTAAAGAAGCTGATAGATACCTTTGCAACGAAGTAAAGTGGGCATGAATATTGCAATGGTCTTATTAGGTGGTCTTGTCTTTCCGCGAAATAATGTCGGAAGGGCGGAGCATGCCTGAATGCTGTTCGACTGCTATTGAATAAAATATTTACAAGCGGGTGAACAGCCCGCTTGTGTGTTTTTACTCAAAGTGATGGAATCACTTGTTATAAATTATTCGTCTTTTTCTAAAGATGTTATGCAATGATGCAGAATTTATCCTCCTCTAATAAACCGCTTTATTTGCTTCTTTTTTCAATTCTCCTTTGTGGAGTGTTAGGCTTTGCATTGGGATATTTCGTTCATGAAGCGGTAAACTTAAATACAAATATAGGTTTTGAAAGGATCAAGGAAGTATTGAATCCTACACCTATGGTTTTATTAGGGAATGTACCACAGGTGGATACCGAAGCGCTGCTTAGAATCCATTCAAAGGAGGATGTGGAAGAGACAAGGAAAAAATTGTTAAAGGAGATATTTGGTAAAGAAGAATTGCCGAGTTGGCAACCGTCGGTAGATATGAACATTGTATTAGGTACTAATGCATTAACTGATTATCAAGCGGATCGTTTAAACATAAATCTTCCACATAATATTAAAACGTATTTTTATTTAGTACACCCTCCAAATCGTTATCAGAAACGAATGATGATATACCATGCTGGACATGGTGGATTTTCAGAGGAAAGCGATTTTCCTAATGTGCGCACCTTTTTAGAACATGGATTTGATGTTATGTTAGGTTACATGCCTCTGGAGATTAAGTTTGATGATATGTATTTTTATTCAGAATGCTGTGGACCGATCCGCTTATTGTCTCATGAACAGTTTATTTGGCTTGAGAACCCGATGAGTTTTTTTCTTGAACCAGTTGCAGTGTCATTAAATGTTGCTGAACAATATGGATATAAAGCGTATTACATGACAGGCATAAGTGGAGGTGGATGGACAACCACTGTTTATGCAGCTATTGACCCGCGTATAAAACGCAGTTTTCCTGTGGCGGGCAGCCTTCCATTGTGGATGCGTCGTGATAGCTTGGAGCTAGGCGACTTTGAACAAATCTATTTACCGCTTTACTCGATTGCTAATTATGAAGAATTATATCTTTTGGGAGGATATGGAGAAGGAAGGTCTCAACTCCAAATACTAAACGAAGTTGATCCGTGCTGTTTTCAAGGAGATGGGCGACATTCATTATATGAAGGAGTCATCCAAAAAAGGCTGAAAAAATTGGGAGGGGGAAATTTTAATGTGTTGGTTGATAAAGGTCATAATCAACACAATATCTCTCCGAAAATGGTACAAGTAATGATAATGTTTATTAATCAAATGGATTCCTGAGAAAAATTTGTGGAAGAATCAAGGTTTTTCATCGCGAAAGCTACCATAAAGGTAGCTTTCGCAAGTCTAATCCTTTATCTTTTTTGGTACTTGCGAGAGTATGCTATCAGTGATCGTTTTGGGATTAGTGAGGAGCTGGATGCTTTTCTTATTGCTTACAGCATCCCGATTTTTCTAGGCACAATATTGATGACAAGCCTTCAAACAGTGTTGGTTCCATTGTATTTAGAAGTTTATCAAGAGGGTGGGATAAGTGGTGGTGCTAGGTTTAGAGATCAAATTTTAAGCTGGTTGTTTATATTTTCGCTGGCAGGAATGGCAGCCTTGATTGGTTTAGCTTACCCTTTAATCCATTGGATTGGGGCAGGACTTTCACATAAAATGATAGGATTGAGCATACAATTGTATCTCATCCAAATTCCTCTGATGCTTTTCTGTGGGGTATATGGCTTGGTTTCAGCTATATTGACTGCCGAAAAGCGTTATTTGACGGTTACATTATTGCCGGCTGTTTCCTCTTTGGTTCCTGCAATGATGGTATGGTTATTTCATCCCTATATAGGTATTTACAGCCTTGCTTGGGGTTTTGTGCTAGGGTGGGGCATTCAAAGCTTTATTGGTTGTTGGTTTATATTTTTCAATAGCCCTTTTTTTCGCTTTAATCTGCTTCTGAATGGGCGCGTCAGAGAAACATTTACATTATCTCTCCCACTTATATTGGGATTAGTTGGTTCAGGCTTGATTCCACTTATTGATAGAAATGCAGCTTCTTTTTTACCCAGCGGCAGCATAGCGGCTTTGGGGTATGCTGAACGTGTCTTCCAGCTACTGGTAGGTTTATTTGCGTCAATTCAAATGGTAATTTTCCCTATTTATTCAAAACAAATACTCTCAAACCAACTGATGGAGCTGAAGAAGTCATTTGCCAATATTGTATTGTTTGCTTTTTGGATTTGCATTCCGATAGCCATGATCTTATGGTTTCAAGCGATTCCTTTTACCCAATTTATGTTCAAACGGGGAGCTTTTGATGAGGTTGCTGTAACAACTACAGGGTATTTAATAGCCGCATACGGTCTTGCTTTGGTTTTTACTGTCGTAGGAAATATTTTTGTTAAGGTGTTAAATGCTTCTAAAGATAGCATAGGGGTTGGTTTATTAGGAATGCTTAATCCACTTTTAAAATATATTGGCAACCTATTATTTATCCCTTATTGGGGGTTAATGGGTTTTCCATTAGCGTATTTTGGAATGAGCTTTATCGTGATGGTTCTGCTTTACGTAAGAGTAAGAAAAAAATTAGCAATAACCTTTGATCGGATTTTTTGGCTTTCGATTGGAAAAATCCTTCTAGCCGCCCTCTTAACAATAATTTTATATAAATCTATTGAGAAAATTATCAGGATTGATCACAGTACTTATTGGTACATAATAAGTAGCGGGATGCTCCTATTTTATATGGCTGCTAGTTGGTTATTGAATATTGAATTATTTAGAGAAGTCGTGTTTCAACTCAAACAAAGGGCTGTATTTTCTAAGACTTAGGAAGTAAAAAGATTGATGGAAAGGGTGCCTTGCAATCTTTGCGGAAGTGAAGAGCATATTTTACTCTATCAAATGCCGGATAAGCTTTTTTATCCACAAGAGGTTTTTAATGTTGTGCAATGCACTGCCTGCGGATTGGGATTTGTAAATCCACGGCCAACTTTTAGTGAAATACAACGCTACTATCCTAAAGCTTTTTTTGATGAGTTTAAGGATCATGAAGAAATACATGTTGAGAGATATCGGCGAGAAGAAAAATATCTGTTCTTAATAAAGAGAAAAGTACAAACACCATATTTGTTGGATATTGGCTGCGCTGATGGGGGATTCTTAAGGTATTTATATCATCGAGGTTGGCATGTTGAAGGAGTTGAGCCTTTTATCACACCGAATGAAGAGTTACCATTTGTCATTCATCATGATTGGTTTCCAAATATTGATTTTGGAAAAGAAAAGTATGATGTGATTACAGCATGGGCAGTGTTGGAGCATGTACATGATCCAATGGCATATTTTTCTCATGCGGCAAGTCTTCTAAAAACTGATGGGTGCTTTATTTTTTTAGTGAACAACCTCAACTCATTGCAATCCAGGTTTTTATATGCAGAAGATCCGCCGCGCCATTTGTATTTTTATAGTGAAAAGACCATTCGCATGTATCTAAAAAAGGTCGGGTTAAGATTAATTAAAGCTGATTACACGGATCGGATTTACCAGATGTCTCCTCGGCATTGGCTTGAATATTTTTTATGCAAAATATCAAACAGAGACTTTCGATATCCTCCCCCTCCTACCCTACATGAGCATTTACGGAGGAGGCAGATTCAAAAACCAACAATGAAAGACAAATTGCATTATGCATTAGATCACCCAGTTGGAGCATTGGATGCATTCGGAGTGCCATTGATTACGCAATTACAGAAATGGTTTAAAGTTTATGGAAATACTGTGTATGTTGCACAAAGAGTAAGTTAAACGAAATGAGTATTCATTTAGTTTCTATAGCACCCCCTTATCGTTATGGCGTTGAAGATTTGACTCGTCCTCCTTCAAGTATATTATATGTTGGAGGGTATTTAAAAAAACATGGGCTGCCAGTTATTATTCATCACGTAAACGAGAAGCATATTGAATCAATGGTTGATAAAATTTTATCAGATCATGAATGTATCACTGTAGGCTTCTCTGTGATGACAGGAGCGCAAATATCCCTTAGCGCAAAGGCTAGCATGGAGCTTAAGAAGAAGAAAAAGGATCTACCCATTATATGGGGTGGCATACATCCCTCTATAATGCCAAAAGAAACCTTATCTTATCCCTTTGTAGATTTTATTGTTCGAGGAGAAGGAGAGATTACAGCCCTAGAGCTTATAAGATTCATTATTCAAGAACAAAAGAATTTTATTAAACTGGAAGATGTTTTAGGGATCGGTTATAAGATTGATAATAAATTGCTATTCACCTCTCCGCGACCGTTTCATAAACCGTTAGATGATTTTAGGCAGGATTGGAGTTTGGTGAATATTCAGCGCTACGTAAGAGATGGAGATTGTTTTTGTTTTATAACTTCACGCGGGTGTCCCCATGAATGTGGCTTTTGCTATAACCAAGCCTTTAATCAAAGGCGCTGGAGGGCTCATTCGGTAGATTTTGTTGTGAATGAGTTGAAAGAGATAAAGAGATTAACTGGAATTCGACGAGTAACCTTTGATGATGATAATTTTTTCACGGATAAAAAACGAGGGTTAGAGATAATACGAAGGTTAAGGGAAATTGGGATTGAGTGTGAATGGGTTGAGTTGCGCGTCGATGATATCAATGAGGATCATCTTTCTGAAATGGTCAAGCACGGTGTAAAGAGCATTTTTATGGGGTGGGAATCCGGAAGTGAAAAAACATTAGCGAAAATAGCTAAACCATATAGCCAACCTTTTATCTTAGAAAAAACGAAAACTTTATCTCAATTTAAAGACCTTATGGTAGATGCTTCAGCAATCGTTGGGTTTCCTTGGGAAGATGAAAAGGATATCCAAGAGACGATACAGACTGCGTTGAAAATGTTCGAACTAAAACCTTATATGCTCTCTTTTAACTTAGGCATTTATGTTCCTTATCCTGGCTCGCCAATTGTTGGAGAGGCACTGAATACCGGCTTTCTTTTTCCTCAAGAACCTGAACAGTGGAGGACATTTGATATCCTCAGTGGAAAAATGCAATTGCCTTGGTTAACGTCACGCAAGGTAAAGGAATTAACAAAAGTTGACCGTTACTTGAAATTACTGTTTGTACCAAAGCGAGTCAAACGTCCATACTTGCTATGGGCAAGGAAAATTCTTGCTTGGCTTGCTTTTTGGCGCTTGAAGGTTGGCGTTTTTATCTTTCCTGTAGAAATTTGGGTGGTAGAAATGTTTTTTAAGATAGATTTAAAACGGCAGCAAAAACAATTATTATCTAAAGTGCCTTCCCATTTAACTAGAAATGAACAAACAAAACCTCCAATACCAACGCAAGCTTGAAGCGAAAATCCTTTTTGAATCCATTTCGCAATATTTACCGAGGGATGCTAATATATTAGAAATCGGATCGGGAGATGGCTTCCAAGTAGAGGACTTGACGGCTTTTGGGTGTGTGTTTTCACTTGACCTCGTTGTGCCAAAGCGAGCGGGAGGATTTTTTACGATAGGGAATGGTGAACAATTACCATTTAAAAAAAGTTCATTTGATATTATTTTTACCAGTCATGTAGTGGAACATATCCTTAATAAGGACAAATTTTTCAATGAAACCAAAAGAGTAGCAAAACCCGGCGCCTATTATATTCATGTTGTTCCAACACAAGTGTGGAAGTTCATGAATATAATA
>DAOUFY010000156.1:0-10578 GCA_034429745.1 Anaerolineales bacterium | reverse complement strand
TTTAATTAGGAACGTCAAGCGGGTTCACAATTTTTTCCCACTTATTTTACCTATTTTTCACAGTTTCACACAATTCATTCAGCGGACAACGATCGCAGATCATTTTACGCGCTTGACACAATTCTCGCCCTAGTCGAATGATATTTAAATGTGCAGCTGCATACACTTCCTTCTGAAAAATCGATTCTAAAAACTCATGCGTATTTACAATATTCATTTGTTTAGGACGCAAACCCAAACGTCCAGAAACACGATAGACATGCGTGTCCACAGGAAAAGCAGGCATATTTAAAGAAAAAAGCAAAACAATGGCGGCGGTTTTAGGGCCAATTCCCTTATGACTTAATAACCATTTTTTTGCATCCTCTACTTTCATTAACTTTAGAAAGTTGAGTTCTTCACCCTCGTTTAATCCCATCTTTTCTGCGTTGGCTAGAATGTCATTCAAAAGCTCTTTGATACGCTGAGCTTTCTGCTGAGCCAACCCCGCCGGACGAATAGCCGAGATTATTTCTTCCAATTTACTCTCCGCTACCACATTCCAATGAGGAAACCGCTCTTTTAAACGCTGAAAAGCAATATCCCTATTCTTATCATTGGTATTTTGAGAAATTATTGTTGCAATTAGTAAATCCAACGGAGGGATTATGGGTTGCCATTCAGGTTCGCCGTAATACTCTAGCAACCGTTGATGGACTTGCATAGCAAAAGTTGGTGTCATCTCACATTTTATTATTAGATATACATGGAAGGATCGTAATGGAAATGGCGATTATAATAATATTGCAAACCATACTTCATTCTCATTGTATAAAGAGACCATCGTTCCTTACTTACTTCCATTTTTGATAATATCTCAGAGGTAATATCCTCAAACTGCGTTGGTGTTGGTGTTTTATTCTTATGTTGTTCCAGCCATTGCTGAATGCGCTTTAAAATAAGAATTTGGGTATGAATATCATTCTTTGTTATTATTTTACCTCTGCCGCTGATCATCACATAACCTTCATAAGTGGAAGCAAGCAGTTCTTCCAATGTCTCCAGCCATTTTGGAATATCAGCACTCTCTAAAAACGGCGGTTGATTGACTACGACAGTATCTCCGATAAACAACACTTTTTGATGGGGCACATGAACCCAAATCGCTCCTAAAGATGGACCAGGATGATGTTCTAAAATAATTTCTTCATCTGAGAAATTATTATCTTGGGCATTGTCTTTATCTTTTGTAGTGTTCCAAAATAACTTCATTTTATCTGTAAATATTAAGTCAGGCAAAGCCCAGCGAGTAGTTTGAACATCCTCGCATAATTCCCATTCCGCACCAGTATCTGGATTTTGTCCCTTAAATACACTTGGACGTTCCTCAAAGCCGCGCGCTGTGTCTTGATGAGCAATAATAGTCGGAATATGCCCCATATTTTCTAAAATCCGCGCTCCAATTGTACGATCAGGATGTGAATCGAGGTAAATCAGTACGTGTTCTTTAGGGTTTTCACCATCCGAAGTGTTCCATCTCGCTTTTGCTTCTTGAAGAATTTTCTCGTTCCATATTCTACTGTCTTCTGGTCTAAGCGGTGCATCAATTAAGATCAAGCCTCGCTGTTTAATAATTGCTCCTAAAGTAACACCAACAAACGAATCCTCATAAAAAATATTTTCTCCTATCGCCTGCATGGTTACTGCTCCTTTTGCTTGCTTTTTCTTATGTTATCAAGCTGTTTTTCCAACTCAGCACGCAACAACTGTGGGTTGACTTTATTATTTGCTGAGCGCATCACTTGTCCAAAAAGCCAATTGAATAAAGTCTCTTTACCACTCAAAAAAGACTCCACCTCGCGAGGATGAGCATTCAGCACATCACCGACAAGCTGCGAGATAAAACCATGATCAGATATTTGCCGCAGACTTTCTTTCTCTATAATCTCCTCAGCTGATTTGCCTTCAATGAACATTTTTGCCAATACGGACTTAGCCGTATTTTGATTAATTACGCCCTGTTCCATGAAACTAATCAAATTTACCAATTCATCCGCGGGTATTGTAAAGCTCTTTTTTTGCAATTCATCCACATTCATTTCTGCTTTATTCAGCAGCGCGAACAACTCTCCAGTTATCCAATTGGTTATTAATTTAGGAAAATAATCCGAGAACACCCCTTTCTTTCTGGCTGCAGCTACACACTCCTCAAAATAATCCGCAACAGCTTGCTCGTTTACTAGGAGTCCAGCATCATAAGCTTTCAGTTGATAATCTCTTTGATAACGTTGTTTTCTTTCAGCAGGTAATTCCGGCAATTCTGCGCGTACTTTTTCCAGCCATTCATCTTCAATAATCAACGGTGGTAAGTCAGGTTCAGGAAAATAACGGTAATCATGTGCATGTTCTTTTGAACGTTGAATATACGTCTGATTCTTTAGGTCATCCCACCCTAATGTTTCTTGCTCGACCTTACCGCCCTGTTGATAGATACTAATTTGTCTATTTATCTCATAATCTATTGCTCTTTCTAATGCGCGAAAACTGTTAAGGTTTTTAATTTCTACTCGCGTATTCAATTCCTTGCTCCCTTTTGGTCGCACAGAGACATTCGCTTCAAAACGGATAACGCCTTTTTGCATGTCGCCGCTGTTCACCTTCAAACTGCGCAATACTGCTCTCAAGGAGGTTGCATAAGCACGCGCTTCCTCGCTGCTGTGCATATCCGGCTCAGAAACAATTTCCAGCAACGGTACACCAGCTCGATTGAGATCAACTAAAGAATAGGATTGTCCTTCTTGGTCAATATGTGTCAGCTTCCCTGTATCCTCTTCAATATGAACTCGGTGAATGCGTATGCTTCTTTCGCCGCTTGATGTTTGAATGTTAAGAAAGCCATTTACTGCTAATGGCTGTTCATATTGTGAAATCTGATAACCTTTAGGCAAATCTGGATAAAAATAATTCTTGCGTGCAAAAATGCTCATCCGGTTTACAGTGCAGTTTAACGCTAGAGCTACACTCAATGCATATTCAACGGCTTTTTCATTAGCTACCGGTAATGCACCGGGCAAAGCTGCACATACAGGACACACTGCCGAATTAGGTTCAGCTTGCGTTGAATCTACAACGGCGCAGGAGCAAAACATCTTCGATTTCGTTTGCAATTCTGCATGAACTTCTAAACCTATGACTGCTTCATAATCTACTTTCATGCTATATAACACCTAACTACATAATTTATTATTCTTTATAATTTATATTTAAGGTTTATACACTTTAAATTCATCAAACGCCACAACAATTCCACCTTGATTCCATGTTCCTGCAATTAACCCCACACCACCTTGATCAGGAAATTGATTTTCAACGGAAGCCACAATTTCTC
Source organism: Anaerolineales bacterium (assembly GCA_034429745.1). Taxonomy (GTDB): domain Bacteria; phylum Chloroflexota; class Anaerolineae; order Anaerolineales; family DRKV01; genus JBAXBF01. The sequence continues at coordinate 7,211 of DAOUFY010000156.1, read as the reverse complement.
CGTTTACCCCCAAAACAGCTTTAGTACTTGAACAACCTGCTTGCAGGTGTACTATACTCCCATCTGTGGGAATGATTAAGGATGGTTGCCAATCTACAAGTGCATAACGCTGTTTGCCATCAATGACCCAAATGGAAAAATAACCGTCACTTGAAATTTCTAATGCAGTAAAATGTTTGTTATCTTGATAATGGCATAAAACACCGAAATCTTCATCGCCAGCCGAACGGATGGGAGCAGCTAGAACACTAATTAGCACCGATTCAAACACTTTATCTTCCGGTGAAGACCATACAAAAGTTTGCGGCTCTAAAACCTGGATAATATACTGACCATTCACATATTTCGTAGCTCCAGTACTATCAGATACATTTTCCCAACCGCTTCGAGGATCAGAAAAGTCATCATAATACATTAAAGTGCCAGATTCAGCCACCTGCTCTGCTGGTTTAGATGAACCTACGGCTACTTCGCCGCGCTTAGCAGCTTCTATAAGCGGCAAAGCAAGGTTGATTGGCCTTAATGCATTGATAAACCCGCCCCCAGGCACACAACTGTCATATTCATCTATCACGCCATCCCTATTTGTGTCAGCCAGCGGACGACAGTCAACCGCCTCGCCCTCACCCCCAAACCCCATTTGAGTAGGAATACCAACCAACTCACCTTTTTCGTTGGCTGCTAATCCTCCACTATTACCTCCAGTTATTGTGGCTGAAGTTTTTATGAAAGCCCGATCGCCATATGGTTCTTGCGAGGTAAAACCTGCCACATCTCCGCGGGTCAGGGTTATCGTTGTCCCTCCAATAGCCGGATAACCTAAAATAATCAACGGAGCTCCAATATGTAATTCATCCGAATTTCCCAATTTAACATAAGGAAGATTTAGCGTATTGCGATCGACGGGATCGCCATTTATATCCATATTTATCCGCAACACGGCAATGTCTAAATCAGTATCTGCTTGCATAACTTCTGCATAATAACGAGGTACTGGAGGTTTATCCTCTTTTTCAGTGAAAGAGATTAATAAACCATCAATGCGATAAGGTTTTTCTGCCAAAGCTACGTGGGCATTTGTGAGAATAAGTCCATCTGGAGTAATCACCGTACCAGAGCCTGACCAAAGTTCCCGACCTTCCCAGATTGCACTAATCTTGACAACGGCTGCAACAGGCAAAACACCGCTGATAGGGAAATTTGTTACCCTGAGAGCCGGCGGCAGTTGTGCTTGGGTAGGGGTATTGCGCACAACAGGAATCTTTGCCGCTGTAGGAGAAAGAACAACCTCTGCCTGCGGTGTTTGTACTTTTTCCGATTCTCCAAATTTTCCAAACGACCAAAACAAGGCTGCTACACCCATTGCCAGCAAGCAAATGCTCATTCCTACCAAAATCCCGCAGCCTAATCCAAAAGGTTTCTTATTCATCTTGCCCTAAACTCTATCTATCACCTTTATCCAAGCATTGATCGGTTACCCATGGCGGCGCATAAATCGTTCAATCCGCCGTAGCGCTTCTTCAATTTTTTCATAGGCAGTAGCATACGAACAACGCGCAAACCCTTCTCCCCCTGCCCCAAAAGCAGTGCCAGGTACAACCGCTACGCGTTCTTCTTGAAGTAGAGCATTGGCAAACTGTTCTTCATCCATGCCGCTTACTTCAATTTTCGGAAAGGCATAAAAAGCACCTTTTGGCTCAAAAGTAGGCAACCCAAGCTCATTTAACCCATTCACGATCAGCTTTCTGCGCCGGTCATATTCTTTGCGCATCGTTTCTACATGTTCCTTTCCATTAAGCAGAGCTTCAAGCGCAGCATATTGTGCCGGTGTCGGAGCTGACATAATGGTGTATTGATGGATTCGCAGTAAATATTGTAATATTTCTTTGGGTGCCGCGGCATAACCTATTCTCCAACCTGTCATGGCATAGTTTTTAGAAAATCCACCTAGCAATATTGTTCGCTCCCACATATTGGGAAGTGAAGCAAAACAAACATGCTCAATCCCATATACCAATTGATCATAAAGCTCATCCGATATGACCATTAAGTCATATTTCTCAGCTAAAGCTGCAATTTCCAATAAATTTTCACGCGTGGCAACTGCTCCAGTCGGGTTGTTAGGATATCCAATCAACAAAGCTTTCGTTTTGGAGGTAATATATTTTTCCAAATCAGCAGCTTTTGCTTCAAATTGATCTTCTAACTTACTTGGAACCTCAATGGGAGTACCTCCGGCTAATATTACTTCCGCTTGATATGAAACAAAACACGGGGTAGGGATCAAAACTTCGTCGCCGGGTTCAATTAACGCAGTTAAAGCCAAATACAAAGCTTCAGAAACTCCAACAGTAATTACAATTTCTTTTTCTGGATCATAACCAACTCCATAGAGGTTCTGCAGATGGCTACTAATTGCTTCGCGTAAGGCAAGTATTCCGGAATTAGAGGTATAGCGAGTATTACCTTCTTGCAATGAACGGATGCCAGCATTCATAATCGAAGCTGGAGTGATAAAATCCGGCTCCCCAATTCCCAATGATATTACATCATCCATCGTTGCTACGATATCAAAAAATTTCCTTATTCCCGAAGGCTTTAAACTAGCTACGCGTCGAGAAATTTTTGGATGAGCGTTTGTTTCCATAAATTGCCAGCTCCTTAAACTTTGATGATTAATTTCATTAAAAGCTAATGACCGAATCGTCTCCGATATTAATAGAGCTTGGACGACCTTCTACCTGTACATGCCGCCCAACTAAAGATGATTCCAGAATGGTATCTATTACAGCCGATTTATTATCCAAAATTGAATTGCGGATGATACTGGTCTCAATAACACATTCCGCTCCAATAGATACATAAGGACCAATAATTGAATTTTTAATTTGGGCACTCTCATGAATAAAGACTGGAGGGATGACAACAACCGAATCTCTTTGCGCCAAGCTGCTGTTGTCTTTACCATGCTCCAATAAATAACGATTAGTTTCCAAGACCGTTTGGGGCACACCTGTATCAAGCCACACATCAACTTTTTCAGTTCGCCCCTTGTATCCTTCTTCCAGCATGATATTAATCGCATCAGCGATATAATACTCACCTTTTATTTGTATTCCTCTTTCCATCTGTTTTTCGATTGCAGCCAACAAGGCTTTTGACTCTTTAAAGTAATAAAAGCCTACCAGCACCAAATTATTGCTTTTATCTTTCGGTTTTTCAACCAAGCGGAGTACACTTCCATCGCTTCTTAATTGAGCTACACCAAACCTTTCTGGATCAGGAACTGGTTTAACCCACGCGATAATGTCAACGTCTTCGTTATTCAACCGCGATAAATCCGTTTCGATTAAGGTATCCGAAAAGACCATCAACATAGGACCATCAAGGTAATCGCGCGCCAGCCAAATTGCATGCGATTGCCCTCGCATCTCTTTTTGTTCTATAAAATAGGTCTGCAGCTTTGGATAAAATTTTTTCATGTGCTGCTCCACCTGATCAGCCATATTGCCTACAATAAGTACCAATTCAACTGGCTGATGAGGAGGCAGCGTCTTAAAAGTATCCAAAATATGGTCTAGTACTGTTCTCCCAGCTAAGCTCATTAGTGGTTTAGGTTTTGACCAAGTATGCGGTCGGACGCGTGTACCTAGTCCTGCCATAGGAATAACTATCTTCAATGTTTCTAAAGAACTCATTTGTTATCTGTACCTTCTTGTACTAAAGAGTTTTTATCGTTTAAGCTATACAATACATCAGGTTTTTTCCAGGGCACTAATAATAACAGCCCAATCCCTATCAAAATTTCACCAAATATTACTCCCCGTTCTTGCCAAGGTCCAAAGCAAAGCGTTTTAGAAACCTCAGAAGTTCCAAAACCCCAAATATCAGCCATTCCAGTCCAAAGCGCTACTACGTATCCCGTTGCTACCAAACGCCAGCCAAAATCAGCACTTATAGAAAGACGTTTCCCTTTCCATAGCCACAGTAAACTCAGACAACTTCCTAAACTAAATACACCAAGTCCTATCCCTAAAAAGGCGATCTGTATTGTACCTAGCATCGGACTGCGATCAACGCCAAAAGCAGCTGGTGAAACCCCAACAAGAAATAACCCCATACCCAAACAGGATAAGATCACGCCCAAAATTACTTGCACTGCTGTTCTTGAATGGTTAGATAGTAGATGGTTGTTCATTTATCGTACGTTCAACATCCAAAGCAATTCGCCGATCCAAGCGCGACATAGGAAAGTGTTTTAACTCATCTATACTTACCCACTTCAAAGCATCATGCACTTTACATTGGGGTTCACATTCACCTTCCGCCCGGCAATGATAAGCCTGCAAAGACACTTTAAAATGAGTATAAGCATGCTGGTATAATCCAATATATCTTTGTATTGAGATATTCAATGCTAGCTCTTCTTGTATTTCTCTTTTCAGAGCCTGTTCCATCGATTCCTCTGCTTGACATTTGCCGCCCGGAAATTCCCATAATCCACCAAGCAATCCTTTTGAAGGTCGCTTTCCAATAAGGACTTGTCTCTGCTTTTGTATGACGGCTGCCACTACATTATAGTGCGGAACTTCAACCTTTTTTATACGTTGTGGAAGCTGATCTTGAGTGCCGGTTTTAAAAGCATAGCAATGGCTTGTTAACGGGCAAATAATGCATTTTGGACGCCGCGGATTACAAATTACTTCCCCTAACTCCATCATCGCTTGGTTAAACTCACCAGCCTTGCCTTGAGGCAGCAACTGTTCTGCATGAGTTTTAAACTTTTTTTCTGCTTCAACGCTGCCTATTGGATCGGAAATATTCCAAAGCCGCGCCAAAACCCGCCTGACATTTCCATCAAGCACATACTCATTCTGTCCAAAAGCCATTGAAGCTATTGCAGCTGCTGTGTAAGGTCCCACACCTGGTAACGTTTGTAGGATCTTTTTATATCTTGGAAATTCTCCCTCAAATTGCTGTTGAAGCAATTTTGCCGTTTGAAGCATTAGGCGAGCTCTGGTGTAATAGCCTAAACCTTCCCAAAATTTCAATACTTCCTGTTCTTCCGCAATTGCCAAAGTGTCAACATTCGGAAATCTGGCTATCCACCGTTCATAGTATGGAATAACGGTATCAACTCTTGTTTGTTGAAGCATGATTTCTGCAACCCATATCAAATAAGCCGCTTGGGAAGCAAATGTATTACTTCGCCAAGGCAAATGCCGCGCATGGGAGGAAAACCAATCAAGTATCAAATGAGATACAGCGTCCATTACAATTGAAAACCGCGCCGAGCTTGCACTACCTTAAGCTGGTAGTTTTCGACATACTCCATTAATTTCTGGATTAACTCATCCCACTGATCTGACTCTAAGGCTTGGTTAGCCTCTTCTAAGTCATTAGATAATGCACCGATCATAATTTGCGGGTGATCACCGTACATAGTGAACCAAGCATCACTGGGCTCCAAGCCCAATCTTTGAATGCCAGGCAAAAACTCACGGATAACAAACTCAAAATACTCCTGCTCGCGCCCTTGCCTGATGTCCCAAGTCATAATGAGTTTAACTGCCATAGCATTTTCCTCCTAATGATTTATGATTTGCGAGCTTCTAAAACAATTACTTGCGTTTCCTCAGGAAGCCGGCCGCGCTCGATTTTCACGGTAGGTTGTGGCTCAGCATGTTCCACTCCCATTGCTTTTAGAAACCGTGTCAGCGGCAACAGTTTCAAGGTTGATTCTGGCAATGCATAATGCATGGGAATGACAATACTTGGTTCAAGAATATTGATGACTTCTACAGCTTTATCTGGAGTGAGGCTCCCCCCTCCTCCAACAGGAACTAAGGCAACATCCACTTGTCCCAGTGCTTCAACTTCTGCTTGAGTGGGAACTCGGCTAATATCCCCCAAATGCACTACCGATAATCCTTCATAGTCAAATAAATAAAGCGTGTTATAGGGCTCATCAGGATTGCGCTTTTTACCATTTGTTCGCACTCCTGTGATGAATACCCCCCCAATTTCAAATTCTCCAGGTCCTTGAATAACGTATGGGTCGCCCTTTACAGCTGCCAAATGGTTGTGTCCTGGTGCATCATGACTGATTGTTACCACATCTGCTTTCAATTTAAGGGAAGATAAACCAACTTGCTGATGGTCATATGGGTCACATACAATACTAATACCTCCTCGCTCGCTTAAACGAAAGCATGATAACCCAAACCATGTAATTTCCATAAAGACTTAACCTCATCTAAATTGCTCATGCTAATAATGCAGCTGAGTTTTTCAATGTCATTATACCATGCTAAAGTTTATTTGGTAAATTATGTTTTTGTGTTAGTATATTAGTACGATGATTGGATCTATTGAGCTTCCTTCAATTAAAAATATCAGCTATTTATTTTCAATAATATTAAGTTGTTTTTTAATCCTAGGCATTATTCATTTGCCGCCGGTGGGTTATGAAACCACTTTTTTGGGTTTGCACGTCAAGATATACTTTGAATTTTCTCAGCTTGCTGCATTTTTATGTGGTCTCATTGTACTTTTAGGTAGCTACAGTCTCATGCAAACGAACTCCCAATCCAATATAACAAAAAGTTGGCAGCACAGTTTGCTATTGGCTTTGACTGCATTTGCTATTGCCGACATGCTTATTTTTTTCCCTGCTTACCAACTGCTTTGGTGGGTAACCTTCTTTCTTGGAAATTTTATCTTACTTTTAACAGTAATCAGTGAATATGCAACAATAAGCTCTGAAAAACTCTATCCACATTCTTGGATGGAATTATGGTTAAGATGTGTTGGCAGCATAGCATTGCTGATTCTCACTGCCAATTGGCACAATAGTATTGATCGTCTCCTTCTGCTTTTGCCATTCTTAGCCATCAGTTTTACTGCATATTCATATCGGATGATTATTCTTCAAGGCAGCCAAGAGAGCTGCTTAAGCTGCACACTAAGTGCAGCACTTGCCGCTATATACATTTGCATTGCACTATTTTACTGGCAGATTTCCTCAACTGCTTTTAGTTTGATGAGTGTCAGCTTCCTTTATGTGTATTGTTCGCTCATCTCAAGCATTAAAAATGGCATCTTCGTGAGAAGATCAGCAATAAATGCTTTGGGTATCTTAAGCTTCTCCTGGTTGATAGCCTTATGGATGTTTTAGTTATATACTGCCTATTAAACCACTTTATAATTTA
>DAOUFY010000155.1:0-8227 GCA_034429745.1 Anaerolineales bacterium | reverse complement strand
CATAACCGCACTCATCGCGTAAGTGAAGCGCAAAATCGCGCAGCAAGGAATTAGGCACAATAAAGCCTTCATAGCCTGGACGCGTATCCGGCTGCAGGGCTGAAGCGAATGGTTCCCTAAACATCGTTTTTTGTTCTACTGAAAGGTCACTCATGCTGCTCTCCTAAAGTAAGGCTTTGGGATGCAGAGTTTTCTGCAAGTTCCACTTTGGACGTTTCCTGCTTAATGAGATCATATTGCAACGGGGTCATAATATCGGGACCCAACACTGGAATAGGATACTCTTGCGGCGGCTCTGGTTTGTACCAAGGCATGTCCTTTATAGGCTGAATATCCATCTTCTTTTGCAAAGCGATTAAGCCATTGAGCAATGCTTGAGGAGTAGGAGGACAGCCGGGAATATATACATCAACCGGTAAATAGCGATCAATACCTGGCACTACGTTATACCCTTCTTTGAAGGGACCTCCACCACAGGCACAAGCACCCATCGCGACTACATAGCGCGGTTCAGCCATTTGATTATAAAGCCGCACAATTTGTGGGACCATCTTTTTCGTTACTGTACCGGAAACAATCATTAAGTCTGCTTGGCGCGGGCTGGGACGCATTACTTCCATCCCAAAGCGCGAAAAGTCGAAACGCGCAGCCGCGGTACAAATCATCTCAATTGCGCAGCATGCCAACCCAAACATAACCGGCCAAACAGAATTTCGCCTGCCCCAGTTATAAATGCGATCTAACGTCGTTAAGGCAACAACATGTTGCAGCTCTGGGGGTATTTCTGCCCCGGGTTTATTCAGACTTTCTGGCATAGATTATCCTCCAAGAGAACATTGTACATTTAAGATAAAAAACCTACACTATTATAGTCGCGATGTGGGGAGTGTCAAGCGGTTCGCTGTCTCAGTTTTCTTTTCTCAACCTTGCAAGCTGCCTGCAGTTATCCCCTGCGTGAATTGTCTTTGCAAAATAAAATAAAACAATAAGGTGGGCAGCGTAGCAATCACCGCACCTGCTGCAACCAGAGGGACATTGGTCGAATACCTGCCCTGAAACAACGCAAGACCTAATGGCAGGGTGCGCAGCTGATCGCTGGTAACCGTAACTAGCGCCAGCAGAAAATCGTTCCAAGTCCACACAAAAAATAGCACTGCCATGGTCGTGATAGCCATCCAAGCATTGGGAAGCATCACTTTCCAAAACAGCTGCCAAGTATTGCAGCCATCCACTCTAGCCGCATCTATTAATTCGCGGGGCAGGGCAGCAAAAAATCCGCGCATCCAAAAAACGCCAAAACATACGCTCATCCCAATTTGAGGCAATATTAATGCCCAATAGGTGTTCAGCAGCTTCAAAGCGCGCAACAAGTAATACAAGGGAATAATGTATGCTTCTTGGGGGGCCATTAATCCTAACAAAAATAGCACAAAAAGCAACACTTTGAAAGTAAACTCCAATTAGCCAAAAGCAAAACCAGCTAACGCGGAAAAAAAGCAAGAAACAAGAACTACTGCTGCGGCGACAATCAAGCTATTGCGAAAATACCAGTCAAAATGCGCCTGCTGCCAAGCGGCAGCATAATTTGACCACCTCCAGGTATTGGGAAAGACAAAAGCCCCCTGTGTAAGTTCAACCGGCGTTTTGAAGCCAGCCAACACAATGGAAAAAAACGGTGCAGCGGTCAGCACAAGCAAAAGAGATAGGATGAGGTAAATCCCAGCTTGTTCAAGTTGGCGGGTAGTCATTCTTCTATACCATTGCTCAACAGAAAATGGTGGTTTCATTGAAGTCATTTTCCGTCCTTATCTTTTCGTCCGATATAACTTGAAAGAAGCAAAGAAGAAAGTCCAAGAAGGATCACCGTTTGTACAAAAGCAATGGCTGCTGCATAGCCAACGCGATTGATCTGAAAGGCATTGAAATAGAGATATAAGCTGGAAACAAGCGTCTGCTGAGCCGGCCCGCCGCGGGTAGTAACAAAAACCAGATCAAAAGCCCGCAAAGCGGAAATGAAAGTGGTTACCGCTGCAACGAGGATTTCGGCGCGAATGCCGGGAATTGTTACATGTACAAGCTGCTGCCAGTCGTTTGCTCCGTCAACTTTGGCTGCATCATATAAAGACTCATCTATCCGTTGAGCGCCGGCTAAAAACAAGGTGGTGCAATATGGGTAGAACACCCAGGTTGCAATCAATCCTACTGCAGCAAAAGCCCATTGAAAGTCCCCAAGCCAGCCAAGTGCCAATTGTTTCAAGCCCAGAGAGCGGAAAAAAGTGTTTATGGGACCAAAAATTGGGTTGTACATCCAACGCCATACTACGCCTACGACAACCATAGGCATCACATACGAGACAAACAACCCTACCCTAAAGAAGCTGCGCCCCAAAAAATTACGCCGGCCTATCAGCATGGTCAACAACAAGCCCAGTACTATAGGAAGTACTGTATAGAAGACCACAAATTTGAAATTATTTTTCAAAGCCAGCCAAAATACTTTATCCGTAAATAGATTGCGGTAATTCTCTATACCAATAAAGCGCGCTGCGCTGAAGCCACTCCATTCAAAGAAGCTTAAGCGCAGCGTAGCTAGAATTGGGACTAATACAAAAACAGCAAAAAAGAAAAAGGCAGGTGCAATAAACAGGTAAGGAACAAGCTTACCGAACGCCCTTTTCCTTAAGGAAGGCTGTATAGTCATCGTTTACTTTAGCAATGAATTCCTGCGGTGTAATTTGCTTGCCCAGCAAGCTTTGCAAGGAAGATGTAATGGTGTCGTACATCGTCGGGGTTACCCAATCCATGTAGTAACCAATCGCATTAGTTTCATTCAATTGCTTCCAGGCATCTACGATGTCTTTGGTCAATCCCTCCTGCAGGAAAGACGTATCTAAAGGATATACCGGCAAACTCCCTTGCTGCAGCAATGATTTTGCTGTCTCTTCGCTAAAGAGGTAATTAATATATTCAGCTGCCAAATCTTTATACGGTGTTTTGGCATTGATAGCAAAGGCAATACCTTGGCCACCAACTGTAAGCTTAAAACCGCCCTCTTTAAGCGGTGGCAGCAAGAAGAGCCCCATTTTATCGGCATTAGGTCCACCGAGCAATTCCGTTCCCAGCCAACTGCCGCTGAGCACCATCACGCCCGTACCATTTGAGAACAACTGCCATGAATCATCATAACCGACGCCGGCAAAATTCTCTAAGAAGTAGCCTTTATCTGCCCATTCCACCAATTTTTGGGCAGCCTGCAAGTTTTCGGGAGTGTCGAAGTCCACTTTACCGCTGGTGTACATAAATTCATCATACCATTCGCGCGAAGCTTGATAGACATTTTGCAATTCGCTGTAAATATGAATGGCGGGCCATTGGTCTAAATTGCCAAAGACAATTGGTGTCTCACCTTTTTCCTTAAGTTTGGCAAGAATTGCTTCAAATTCATCAAACGTTTTCGGAATGCTTAATCCCTCTTTCTCAAAAATATCTTTGCGGTAGAAAACGCCCACTAATTCGCCTTGAATTGAAATGCCGTAAAGATTACCCTCGCCCATTTGGCTGCCATCTGGTTTCCAGCGGTTGAGGCGTGCAAGAGCTGCCGGGTATTTGTCAAGCCAGCCATACTGCTTGGCATAATCATCTAAAGGAAGCAGCAAGCCAGCCTTGACTAGCGCGCCCATGTCCGACTCACCCTGATTAACCATAACGATATCCGGGCCATCATCGCCGCTGAGTGCCAAGGAAGTTGACACCTTAAGATCATCCAGATTTTTAGCCTCTCGCACCACCTTGACATTGGGATGCTTTGCTTGGAAATCATCAACCAATTTTTGCATGATGGCATTTTCCTCTGAGCGGACGAAGATATCCCATACTTTGAGGGTGATTTCTTCCGCTTGCGCTGCAGCCGGTTTTTCGGTCGGTTCTGCAGGCTGAGGAGCTTGGGTAGGAGCTGCCTGCTCTTTGGTTGACTCAGCTGCCGGCTGAGACACTTCAGTTGGAGGTGAACTTGGTGCAGGTGATGCAGGGGCAGTACAAGCAGCCAACAAGGCTGTCATTACAAACAAAAAAACAAGAAATGAAAATTTTTTACTCAGCATACTCTCTCCTTCAAAACTGTACTAATGAGTGTTTTATTCTTGAAACGCATAGCTCAACTTGGTTATTATTGTTATTATTATAAACCGAACTGAGCCAAGCATATATCAATGTATTATTAAATTTTATAATATGGAGTTATTATAACCTATAAGTCGCCAATTTATCATGGTGTGGGAGCATAAAACCGCGGATAAACTCTTGCAGATCATACTCAACCAAGCTACAATAAACCCCATAATCATGCAAATACCTATAAAGCTTATAGAACACACGATCCAGAGCAATATGATCAAAAAAGGATAACCCTAATGAACGAAATGTTAATACAAGAAATCCGTCAAGCATTATCCAATAGTATAGACGAAAAGACACGAGAAAGCGGCAAGAGGTTTTTCAAAGAAGAAATTAAACTCTATGGAGTAAAAACCGCGGCTGTCAACCAATTAGCCAAACAAACCTGGAAAGAAATAAAGCATCTGCCTAAACCCATCATTTTTCAACATTGCGAAGAACTCTGGCGTTCCGCTTACCTTGAAGAAACCTTTATTGCCTGCCATTGGGCATACGAATTAAGAAAAGACTATGAAAGCCAAGATTTTGACATTTTTGAGCGTTGGGTGAATCTCTATGTGAACAATTGGGCTTCATGTGATAGCTTGTGCAATCATACAGTAGGCACCTTAATTGAAATGTACCCGCACTTGTTGCCCCACCTTATTGACTGGACAGGGAGCGACAATCGCTGGGTCAGGCGCGCCGCAGCTGTCTCGCTGATTATACCCGCCCGGCGCGGGAAATTTCTAGGAGAGGTGTTCGAAATTGCCAATCGCTTGCTGCTCGACCGCGATGACCTTGTCCAAAAAGGATATGGCTGGATGTTAAAAGCAGCTAGCGAAGCGCATCAAACCGATGTGTTTGCTTACGTCATACAGCACAAACAGCACATGCCGAGAACTGCATTGCGATATGCTATCGAGAAAATGCCCGCAGAACTGCGCGCCGCAGCGATGAAAAAATAGGTGAACTTGATTATATTATTCGCTTGCTCACCAGGATGGCAGTCTTGAGTTTAGCGGAAATTCACTGTTATCCTGACAATCAGGAAAAACGGGAACAGGATCAGTTCCTCAGAAAAAAAGAAAAGCGGGCGATGGGATTCGAACCCACGAATGTCAGCTTGGAAGGCTGATGCCTTACCACTTGGCGACGCCCGCATTATTGCTGCACATGCAGCTCGATTATTATAGCATTTTTTTCAAGAATGAGTAGAGTTTATTTTACTTTGGATATCAATCCACAAACCCACTCTACAGCATCTTACAAGACTCATTGCATTCCAGCGCCCTCGGCGGGAGTCGAACCCACAACCAACAGCTTAGAAGGCTGCTGCTCTGTCCATTGAGCTACGAGGGCAATCTGCTCATACGATTTTACCACAATCTTCTGATGCCTTCAAGATAACTCCATAAGTAACTTCCCCCTGAGTTATGGTGAAGTTTTCCCTCAGCTCTTGAGAGACGAGTTGGCTGCGCGGATAAAAAATCTCCGTTCACAATCAGCACCTTTGTACCATCTTCAACGATCATGTGAACGGAGCATACCAGGGAGGCTATCGGAAAATATTTTCCCTTCCTAAAGCTTGAAACGATTGACCAATTGCTGCAGAATTACCGCCATATCGGATAGCGAAGTAGCCGAAGCCGCAACTTCCTCAGCTTGCGCACTCAATTCCTCTGCGCTAGCACTCACTTCTTCCACTGCGGCGCTGTTCTCCTCACTTACACTGGCAACCGTCTCAATCACTTGAGAGACCTCGCTGACACTTTGATTCATCTCCTCAGCTGCAGTGGCTGTCTTTTCAGCAACAGCATAGACATGATCAATGCGTTCCACCATGGTGTTATTCAATTGACTCATCTCTTCTGTCAACGACAGGTTGGCTTGTGCTACCTCGTTGACTTTAACCATCTTTTCTACTGCTTTTGCATTGAGCTCACCCATTAATTCAGCTGCCGATTCGTTACGTTCAGCGATCTGACTGGCAGAACGCACTGCCTCTTCCAACGATTGGCGCGCCTGTTCCATCTTTGCCAAAGCTTGCCTTATACCCTCCACCTGCTTTGCAGAAGCTAAGGTCGCCTCGGAAATGGCATCAAAAGCAGCTAACGCCTTTTCTGTTGCCTGGGTTGCTTTTAATACTTCTTCGTCCGCCGCTTTCATGGCGGTTACAGCTTCACTAGTCCCCGTTTGCACCTTCTTGATGATTTCATCAATCTCATCGGTCGCTTGAGCAGATTTCTCTGCCAGCTTGCGTACCTCATCCGCTACAACAGCAAAACCGCGCCCATGCTCACCAGCCCGCGCTGCCTCTATGGCTGCATTCAGCGCCAGCAGATTGGTCTGATTAGCAATATCTTCAATCGTATCAATGATTGCCCCTATTTGCTGAGAATACTGCCCCAATTCATTTACTCGGGCCGTTAAGGCTTCAGTGGCTTTGGTCATCTCACTCATATTTTGTGCTGTATCTTTTACAGTAACCATACCATCCTGCGCGGTTTGGGAAGAGAGCTCAACTTTCTGGTTGACGCTTTCTGAGGCTTGAATCATGTTTTCCAAAGCTTGGGCTAGCCCTTGGCTGGCCTTCACTGCTTCTTCCAAACCACTAGCTTGGGCTTGGGCGCCTTGCCGAATCTCTTCAACCACTTGGGAGAGCTCTTCCAGCGCTTGATGGGTCTCTGCGATCGAGGTCGTCTGGTTGTGCGCTCCTTGACGGATATTTTCCACAGTTTGGGAAAGACGCTGCATCACTTCAGTAACCTGCTGAATGATCTGAGATTGTTCCTGAGCACCTTGAGCTACCGTAGCAATAATGCGCCCCGCTTCTTCCATAGCTGAAGCCATGCGGGTAATGCTGTCTGTTTGCTGGGTAGTACCCTTCGCCACTTGCTGGAAGGTTGCTGCTATTTGATTTGTTGCTTCACCGGATTCAGTCGAAACCAAACTTAACTGCTGAGAAGCTTCGTTAACGGTTCGGACACTGTTGGCAACATCTTCAACAGAAACACGTAAGCCTTTTATCATTTGAACAAACGAATGACCAAGCTCATCCTTTTCACTGCGAGGTGAAATAGTTACTGTCAGGTCCCCTTCGGCAATGCGCGCCGCAATATCTGCCATTTCGGTGAGGTACACTTCAGTCGCTTTTAGTCCTTGTCCAGCAAGTCCTATTTCATCTTTGCGGGACACTATGGCTTTTTTCACATCCTCAGGGATATCGCGATTGAGGTCGCCCATCTTTAATTTATTTAACCCACCAGCCATAATGCTCAAAGGAGTATTTATGCTGTATGTCAGCAGTAAAGCAATTCCAATTGCCAGCAACAATGCAGCTACAGCAATGATGACTATCAATCGAATGGCTTCTGCAGCTCTCTTTTCTGCAGCTTTCCATTCTTGTTCAGCCATCGCCTGCATTTCGTCAATCAGTTTGTCAGTTGTGGCATACAATACTGTACGGGCATCGTTCGCTTTTCCTCCTGTAATGCTTTGGATAGCTTCTTCTTGGTTTCCTTTGCGCCACGAATCCATTACCTCATACACAACCTGCTTATAATCCTGCCAAGCTTTATCGAAAGAATCCAATTGCTCCAATGCGGCTGCATTATGAGCAACATTCGTTCGTACAATTTGAATATTCTCTTCCACCCCGCGGATATCAGCTTCCAAGTCATTTTCAGCTTTTTGCTGCCATTGCGGGAACAGCATATAAATATATACATCCAAACGAACGCGATAGATATAGGATTGAACCGTCTTTACTGAGGAAACAGGAAGCAACGCATCACTATAGATCTTGTTCACCGATTGATGGACATTGGTTAATCCCCAATATCCTGCCGCGCCAACAATGATCAACATCAGTATGATCACTGAAAAACTAAGCAAGAATTTATAGATCATTTTTATATTATTAAACCAATTCATTGTACACCTCTCTACTTTTTTTTTATTTTGCAGCCCTATTGATCGCTGCTGATAATTCCTCTAGAGAAAAACCGCGTAGCAACACAGTTTCTATTCCCAGCTGCGCTGCATGAGTGTATTCTTCAAAAGTGGTTGTAAT
>DAOUFY010000154.1:0-10053 GCA_034429745.1 Anaerolineales bacterium | reverse complement strand
TGTTCTGGCAAGTAATTCGCTTGTTAAAGTACGATGGATATTTCTGACACGATTTTACAGAAAAAAGGTTGCGTAATCTCTTGGCTTCTTTTATGATATATAATTTTACTTATTTGAAAATAAGGAGTTTAAGATATTAGGATGATGAGAAAATTCAATAAATTCATTGGTGTTCATTTACTTTTAGTTTTAGCAGCAATGTTTTTTTGTATAAAAGTAAATGCTCAATCGGCGGTAGTCAATGTGTTATTTTTTTACTCACCTACCTGCCCGCATTGTCATGAAGTGATTGAAAAAGATATTCCGATATTTAAAAAAATGTTTGGTGAGCAGCTGCGTATTATTGAAATAAACACTTATGAGCAATCGGGCGCTGAACTATATATGAAGGCGGTTGAGGCATATAAAATTCCAGAAGAACGTCAGGGTGTTCCGACGATGATTGTTGGAGATAACGTATTGGTAGGCAGTTATGAAATCCCTAATATACTGCCGCAACTCGTAGAAGACGGATTAAGCAAAGGCGGAATACCTATTCCTGAATTACCTGGTCTTTCAGAATATATTGGAGAAAACGGTAATCAACCAACAAAACAGGAAATAAGCTTTATAGATAGGTTTCAACGAGACGTTTTAGGAAATTCTATTTCGGTTATTGTTCTGATTGGTCTTTTAACAAGCTTTACTTATAATGTATGGCAATACCTTAAAATAAAACAACAAGGCAAGAAAGAGATAGTCCCATTATCAAAAGTACATTGGCTTATTCCTATCATAGCATTTATTGGGTTGGTTGTGGCAATTTATTTGGCATTTGTGGAGGTAACCAATACCGAAGCGATTTGTGGGCCGGTTGGAGACTGCAATACTGTGCAACAGAGTCCTTATGCTAAATTGTTTGGGATAATACCTGTTGGGGTTATTGGTGTAATTGGCTTTTTGGCTATTATTCTTGTATGGGCACTTGGACAGATACCATCATTTATGTATAAAAGTGAATCCATGACGTTGCTTTGGGGAATGACATTGTTTGGAGTACTCTTTGCATCATATTTAACCTTTTTAGAACCTTTTGTGATTGGCGCAACATGTGCATGGTGTTTAACTGTCGCTTTATGTATGTTGATTCTGTTATTCCTAACAACTCCACAAGCAGCGTTAGCAGTTATATCCGATAAAACCGCTAAACCAAAGAGAAAACGTTTTTCATAAAAGGATCCATCTTAATGGTTTTTTATGTCTAATGAGGAAAATGCAAGCTCTTTAACATGTGAAAAAATTGATTCCATAGATACTATCCTTGGTGCTCTTATTCACATTAATGGGGTAGTTCAAGGCGTTGGGTTTCGTCCCTTCATTTATCAATTGGCAAAACGTTATTCATTAACGGGATGGGTTAGGAATACGTCTGCCGGTGTTGATATTGATATTGATGCTTCATTGGATACCATCAAGTTATTTGTTGAATCCATAAAGAATGAAGCTCCTCCATTAGCTCGAATTGATGATATAAGTATCTCTTATCATCATGTAGAACATTATCATACTTTTGAAATCAAAGAATCTCAAGATTTAGTAGGAGGATTTCAGCCAATATCAGCTGATGTAAGCATTTGTGAGGATTGCCGGAGAGAATTATTTGACCCTAAAGATCGCCGTTATCGTTATCCTTTTATTAATTGTACCAATTGCGGACCGCGTTTTACCATAATTAAGGAAGTTCCCTACGATCGACCTGCAACGACGATGGCAGAATTTGAGATGTGTGTTGCATGCTATGCAGAATATACAGATCCAGCGAATAGAAGATTTCATGCACAGCCAATAGCTTGTCCAGATTGTGGACCGCAAGTATGGTTTGAAAGTAATGAAGGCGAGATCATATCAAAAAAAGATGAAGCTATTAAATTGGCTAGAGAATGGATAAAAGAAGGGAAAATAGTTGCCATAAAAGGTTTGGGTGGGTTTCATTTAGCCTGTGATGCTACCAATCAAGATGCAGTGTCGTTATTAAGGGAGAGAAAATTTCGCATAGATAAACCTTTTGCTGTAATGGCATTCTCACTTGAGCAGATAGAGCAATTTTGCATTTTTGATGAACGAGAAAAAAAGTTCTTACTATCAAGGGAGAGACCTATTGTGTTATTGAAAAGGAAATATCCAACTAAGATAGTTCAAGAAGTAGCTCCTTATCAAGACACAATAGGGGTGATGTTACCTTATACCCCATTACATTATTTACTTCTGGAACCTCAAGAAGGTTTTCCTTATGCCCTTGTCATGACAAGTGGAAACCTCAGTGAAGAACCTATAGCTATACATAATCAGCAAGCTAAGCAGCAGCTTCAATATCTAGCGGATGGGTTTCTTTTACATAACAGAAAAATTTACACTAGATGTGATGATTCAGTTATACGAGTATGGAAGGATAAAGGATATTTTATTCGCCGTTCTCGGGGTTATGCGCCATTATCTATTACAATACCTTTTACTGTAAAGGAAGTATTAGCTGGAGGTGGAGAATTAAAAAATACTTTTTGCTTAACAAAAGGTGATCAGGCTTTTCTAAGTCAACATATAGGAAACTTAGAGAATTATGAGACATATCAAGCATTTGAAGAAGCCATACAATCTTTTGAAAAATTATTTAGAATTACTCCACAATTGTTTGCTTATGATAAGCATCCAGATTATTTAGCAACAAAATATATTCTCGAAAGAGCAGCAAAAGAAGGACTACCTACGGTTGGAGTACAACATCATCATGCTCATATTGCCTCTTGTATGGCGGATAATATGCTCCCTTTAGGAGAAACAGTAATTGGAGTTGCATTGGATGGAACAGGTTATGGGGATGATGGAGCAATATGGGGAGGAGAATTCTTAATCGTTACATACCAAAAGTATCATCGTGCATATCATTTGGCATATGTTGGTTTGCCGGGTGGTGAGGCCGCAATTGTTCAACCATGGAGAACAGCTATCGCTTGGTTGAAAAAGGCAGGAATGGGTTGGGATGAATTCATATCACCATATTCAGTTTTGTTAAAAGATCCTGATGGAGAAAAACAATTGCATATTGTTCATAAGTTACTAGAAAGAGAAATAAATTCCCCAAAAACTTCTAGCATGGGTAGAGCGTTTGATGCGGTTGCTTCATTACTAAATATACGGCAGGTTGTTAACTATGAAGCCCAGGCTGCAATAGAGTTGGAAAATATAGCAAAAAAAGCGGATGGTGATAAACTACGAATATATCCTTTTGATATTGAAAAAGACGAGATTGATATTTCACCAATGATTCGTGCAGTGGTGGGAGACTTTCGCAAGGGAATAGCTTTAGAAAACATTGCATACAATTTCCATTATTCCATAGCTATGATGATAAGAAAAGTGTGTGAGCAGTTGCGATCCGAGTGGGGAATCTCACGCGTCGTATTGAGCGGAGGAGTTTGGCAAAATACGCTATTGCTAGAAATGTCTTTGAAATTATTAGAACAGAGTAAGTTTGATGTTCTTTATCACCATCAAGTTCCGACCAACGATGGCGGAATAGCCCTAGGCCAAGCGGTTGTTGCCTCGTGTTTTTCATAGCCCACTTATCATAGGATAATCCATTATGAAATATTTGGAAGAGTATCGAGATCCTAATCTTGTAGATATGCTTGTTAAAGAAATCAAAGAAGCTGCTACTCATCCATGGACTATTATGGAGATATGTGGTGGTCAAACTCATTCCATCCTAAAAAATGGATTGGATCAACTATTGCCGAAGACTATTGAATTGATTCATGGTCCCGGCTGTCCAGTATGTGTAACCCCAACGGAAGTTATTGACAGAGCAGTATCAATAGCTTCTATGGAAAATGTAATATTTACGTCATATGGAGATATGTTACGTGTACCTGGCTCATATGAAGATTTATTTCAAGTAAGAGCTAAAGGGGGAGATGTTAGAGTAGTTTATTCTCCCTTAGATGCGGTACGTTTGGCACAAAAAAATCCAAATAAAAATGTTGTGTTTTTAGCCATCGGGTTTGAAACTACAGCTCCTGCAAATGCTATGAGTATTCTTCAAGCAGAAAAATTGGGCTTAACGAATTTCAGTGTGCTAGGAGCCCATGTTTGTGTTCCACCTGCAATGAAAGCTATTCTTGAAGATAAAATGAATCGCGTTCAGGGTTTTCTTGCAGCCGGTCATGTTTGTTCAGTAATGGGTTATTGGGAATATTTACCTATTGCAGAAAAATACAAAGTCCCAATAGTTGTAACTGGGTTTGAACCTGTGGATATTTTAAAAGGTATATTACAAGTAGTGAGGTTATTGGAAAGGAATAAATACCTAGTCGAGAATGCTTATAGTAGAGTGGTTACTTTAGAAGGTAATAAAGAGGCTCAGGCGATTATTCAAAAAGTTTTTAAACCTTGTGATCGGAAATGGCGAGGCATTGGATCTATTCCACAGAGCGGGTTATGCATTAGAGAAGAATATGAAAGGTTCGATGCAGAAAAAATATTTGCAAAAGAAGCTATTATGACTCAAGAATCTGAAATATGTATAGCGGGGGAGATACTAACAGGGGTGAAAAAGCCATTTCAGTGCACAGCGTTTGGAAAAGAGTGCACTCCTCGACATCCATTAGGGGCACCTATGGTTTCAGGAGAAGGAGCTTGTTCTGCTTATTATTTATATAAAAAGGATCTAGCTAATGATTAACAATGATGAGATAAGTTTTGCAAATGCACAGTGCCCATTACCAATTTCTCAGCGCGAACATATTGTTATGGGGCATGGTAGTGGGGGAAAGATGAGTCATGACCTCATTCGTCATGTTTTTTACCCTTGTTTTGAAAATCCTGTATTGCGTCAAGGCGATGATGCAGGAGTAATGATTTTGGATAAAGACAGAATAGCCTATAGTACAGATTCTCACACAGTCCAACCTCTCTTTTTTCCAGGCGGTGATATTGGAAAATTAGCGGTGTGTGGAACAGTAAATGATTTAGCCATGGTTGGAGCGATCCCTAAGGCGTTAACTGCAGGATTTATCATTGAAGAAGGATTGCCACTAAAAGTGTTAGCTGATGTTGTAGCTTCAATGAGAGCAGCTGCAGATGAAGCTGGAGTAATTATAGTAAGTGGAGATACAAAGGTTGTTGAGAAAGGTAATGCGGATGGATTGTATATCTGTACAAGTGGTGTTGGTGTTATCAATAAATCGGTAAATATCAGCGGCAATAATGCTCAACCAGGAGATGTTATCATCATCAGTGGAACAATTGGCGATCATGGAGTTGCCATATTGTCTGCTCGGGGACAACTTGGTTTTGAGAGCGCAATTGAAAGTGATGTCGCGCCGTTATCGGATATGATTCAAGAGCTTCTCAAGGTAAGTAATAAAATCCACGTGCTGCGCGATCCGACTCGTGGTGGACTTGCAACAACGCTTAATGAAATTGCGTTGCAGTCAAAAATAGGCATTGTCATTCAGGAACCATGGATTCCAATAAAGCCAAGTGTATTATCTGCTTGTGAATTAATGGGGTTTGATCCATTGTATATGGCAAATGAAGGTAAAGCTGTGATTATCGTAGGTAAAGAAGATGCAGACATAGTATTGCAAACATTGCATAACCATCGTTATGGCAAAGATGCAGCGATTATTGGAGAGGTTGTAGATAACCCCACCCGCAAAGTGCTTTTGAAAACGGCATATAAAAGCACCAGAATCATTGACATGTTAAGTGGTGAGATTCTTCCAAGAATTTGCTAGCTGTCATTATGAATATATTATTTAGGTAATTTTTTAGGTATAAGTAGTTGCACTCGGCGCCCTTTACCATAAGTTTCAAGTGGTTCGTAATAAGTTAGAACGGGTTCCGCAATCCATTTCACCCATAAGTCATTTTCTTCGCTAAAACCATAATCGGTCTCTTTTTCATCAGAATATTGAACTCGTAAAGGGTTTGTAATAATAAGAGAAAACCGATGATTAGCAAGATCTGAGTAAAAAACATCGAAGTAGGTATGATCGCCCTCAAGTGCTTTATCCATCAAATATTTTTTATCGTATTCAGGGACTAAATCTACCCCTTTAATTTTGCCAAAGGTGAGCAATTGTCTTTGGTCCATAAAAAGGATTTCACCATTGTGTTTGGCTTTGTCAACTTCATGCTGGATTCTAACGATAATGTTATTTATCTTTTCTTCTGGATATAGTTCGAGAGGTCTTATCGTTAAGACAGAAGGCATGGTTGGGGTGATAACAAGAAAGAAACAACATATCTTTGCTAGGGTTGAGTGATTAAAAGTAGTTATCAAAGATGAGGTATCATAAGGTTTGATAGCAAGTGCAAAAATCCAAAATAACCAAATTAAAAACATATCGAAATTATGAAGGTTGTTTCCACCGCCGGCTTTTACACTAGCGATAATGCCAATAATAAAAAACGTAATTAGTGGGATCAGTAAAACGGCAATTCCAAGCGTTGGTAGCCTTTCTTGTTGTTTTGAGAAAAGAAATATTATCAGAATTATTAATGGACAAGTAGCAACTAGAAACTCAAGCAGTAGTCCCATAGGATGGGTTGAATTGGGCAATAAGCGATTCCAGTACAAAGGTTGTGACTGAACCATATTCATATTAGCCCTAATATAGGGCAGTCCGAAATTAATAAAAATAATAATGCCTAAAATAAATAAAAATAGAAGAGTAAACTTATTATTTATTAAATCACTTAAAAATTTTTTTCCAGCAAGATAGAATATCAAAGGATATAGTATAAGAATAAAGATTAATAAAGTTAACCATCCCCACAAAATGGTTGATGAGTTGAAAATTATTGAAGATAAACCTAGTACAGGTTTAAAAAGAAACAATGAGGTAAAAGCACCTATAATGGCTAACAAAATAGGAATATGCCACCATTGCCTCAGGTCTTTTTTTTGAGAAAGCTGATCCATGATTGATAATGCTGCAGCCCAAATTGCTGGAGCTAAAGCCCAAGTTGATCGGCTTTGAGAAGCGAAAACACTAGCAACTACAAGCAATCCCCAGCCTTTTTTCCAGCCTAAATGCCATGCTAATGCTGTCAATAGAGCAGAGATGATAATTGTTGGGTAAATGTCTGTTTGTTGAAAAAAAACAAATCCATAAAGTCCCAGTAGCAGCCAGGTTATTCTTTTTCTTGATGGCTTGTGAAACAATGTAAGGCAAAATAAAAAGTAAGGCAACGTGGAACATAAAGCATTCCAAAAACGTACATGCCATATCTTCACATTCGGAATGAGAAATGGCAAACCCCATAGTAATTGCCTTCCAAAGTCTAGGTTTGCCTTTAATGGCTTATCCATTGGGTAATTATAGAGGTGTTTGCCAAAGAGAAGGGAATAGTCATATATGCGATTACCTTCAGACCATGATAATGATAATGGATATTCAGAAACCCAACTAAAAGCAACAGCAATGGTATAAGAAGCACCGCATAAAAGGAAACCAACCAACAAAGTAGGTATGCTGACAATTTTTTGATTGGATTTTGTAAGCAAAAAGGTTGTTGCAAATGACTCGATTAAATAGACAAACAAATGAATATATTCATTGGAAAACTGGAATCCCCAGTGTGTATATTGAAAAAAGTATATAGGGGATATTATAAAGATAAGAATAAGCAGGTACCTGATTGGAGAAAATTTTTCTCGTAAAGTTACAACGAATGAAAATCTCTTATGGCATTTTTCGGGTAGCCAGATATAAAAAAGGACAATGGATAGGGCGATGAGCGTGAAAAAGCAAAAGAAAAGAAATGAAAGCTTCCAAGGGAGAATAAATTTTCCGAAATTTGCCGCGATATCATAAAAAGCTAAGCATGCTTGATATCCAATCCATAGGAAGCCAAGCGCGGCTGTCAACTGAAAAGATGCAGCAAGTGATTTATTCATTGTCGTGTATATCGTCTATGGGTTTACATTGGTGTGTTGCAAGGGCGTTATGAGAGGATGCGGCGAATTTTAGTGGTTGTCCATGCTTATCACTTGAGATTCCCAACGGTGCCATTCCTTATGATGCTTCTCGATAATTTTTCTTCCCTCGCCGGGTGAAGGAAGCCCGAGAAGTTCTAAATCTGCATCAACCATAATTCGAACCAATTCGTGGAATCGAACTCTTGGTTCCCAGCCCAGAAGTTTTCGTGCTTTGCTTGGGTCTGCAAGTAAGTGATTCACTTCGGTTGGTCGAAAATATCTGGGATCAATTTTTACGTAATCATGCCAATCCATGTTTAAGTAACCAAAGGCTTCGTCAAGAAAATCACGAACGGAATGCGACTCACCTGTGCCAATAACAAAATCGTCTGCAACATCATATTGAAGCATTTTCCACATTGCTGCGACATAATCTGGTGCATACCCCCAATCTCTTTTTGCATCAAGATTACCTAAATATAGGTATTGTTGTTTTCCAGCTTTAATCGCAGCTAAGGCACGGGTGATCTTGCGAGTGACGAAAGTTTCTCCTCTGCGCGAAGATTCATGGTTGAATAAAATTCCATTGCTGGCAAATAAATGGTACCCTTCACGATAGTTACGGGTAACCCAGTAAGAATATACTTTTGCTGCTGCATATGGGGATTGAGGCTGGAATGGGGTTTCCTCATTTTGAGGGGGTGGTGCGCTACCGAACATTTCACTGGAAGAAGCTTGATAAAAACGAGCTTTTACTCCACTTTTTCTTATTGCTTCGAGGAAACGAATTGTGCCTAGGCCGGTGATATTCCCAGTATATTCAGGGAGATCAAAGCTGACCCGAACATGGCTTTGAGCTGCCAGATTGTAAATTTCATCTGGTTGAACGTTGTATAAGATATCTAATAAATTACCGCTGCTGTCAAGATCTCCATAATGCAAATGAAGATTGCTTTTATTAGCATTGTGAGGATCGGAATAAATATGATCAATACGGCGCGTATTAAATGTACTAGCGCGTCTAATTATTCCATGAACTTCGTACCCTTTAAATAATAATAGTTCCGCTAAATAAGAGCCATCTTGACCTGTAATACCACTGATTAATGCTTTTTTCACAATGGATTCTCCTTTATTAAATTAATTATTTTAGGTGATCTTTTTAGAGATATTGGAAGCGTCTAATTCCAACGGAATATATTGATCGCTAAGCAAACGGAGTAAAACACGGACTCTATCAGTACCTGATATACGAGTATCAAAAATAGCTTCATACCCTTTAAAAGGTCCACCTTCGAGGTTAATTTTATCACCACTATGTAGTTGTTCAAAGAGTTCTCCACCTGCATCTTGGATTTCTTGGATACGTTTTTTTAAGGCAATAATTAAGGCATCTGGTACAGCAGCTGGTTCTCCTCCGAAGCTGACAATGCCGATTGCGTGTGTCATCCACTGAAAAGTAGATAAGCCGCAAGAGTCTAAATCCACATGAATAAATAGATAACCGGGGAAATAGGGCTTAATTTTTCGTGCGCGAGGATTAACAGGGTGAACCCGCAATCGTGGGTAGAAAACCTCGTACCCTAAACTGATCACATGCTGCCATAGAGCATTTTCTTTTTGGGGTTTACTGCGGAGTGCATACCACTGAATACCCATTGGTATTGTAAAAACTACTTTTGTTGAAATTTTTCTTTAGGTACTACTACTTGATAGATGGTTTCAACGAGTTGATTAAGGCTAACTGGTTTAAGAAGGCATGTGTAAGCACCCAATCGAGTAGATGCTATCATATCACCACGCCCTGCTTGACCAGTGA
This sequence comes from Anaerolineales bacterium, assembly GCA_034429745.1. Classification (GTDB taxonomy): domain Bacteria; phylum Chloroflexota; class Anaerolineae; order Anaerolineales; family DRKV01; genus JBAXBF01. The sequence goes on along the minus strand of DAOUFY010000154.1, from coordinate 271 downwards.
ACATAATTATGGGCAAATCAGGCAATACGCGCTTAATAATTTTTAATGCGCCAATTCCATCTAATTTTGGCATTCGAATGTCTAGTAAAACCACATCATAAATACCATCAAGTGTTTTTAGAACGGCTTCAACTCCATCATAAGCAGTATCTGTATCAAAATTTTCATTACGTAACTCATCAGCTATGTATTCTGCTAAATCAACTTCATCATCTACAACCAATACTTTGACCAATCCAACCTCCTCGTTTTCCATGTGTGTTAAGATCGG
>DAOUFY010000153.1:0-5691 GCA_034429745.1 Anaerolineales bacterium | reverse complement strand
TTATTTATTGTACTTTGAGCACTACTTTGAAGAATAGATTCGGTCTCATATTTCAATTTTATTTCTTTAATGGGTTCTTCAAAAACAGAAGGAGTGCAGATATTCATGCTCATTGGTTTTCTTCTGCTCCTAGATAACCCAGTCGTATAAGTTCTGTAAAAATTTTTTCTTTGTTAGATGGTAGAAAACTTACAATAGTTGGGGTAATTTCCTCAATGAATAAACGTCCTGCCGGTGTAGAGCGAAGTTTTTGAATTATATTAGGATTTTTTACCTGCAATAACATTACATTTTGAAAAGTCACTTCATTTCCATTTTCTTCCCACCTAGTTAATGCATCAATGATATTTGGAGGAATGCTTTTGGCAGAACGATGAAGCAGTTTTAGGATATGTTGAATCAATAATCCTTGTTGCTTGGCTAATTGAAGCGATTTAGCAGAGAAACAATACACATAATAACCTTGCTGCATGCCAAGCCATTCTGTGCACCGCGCTATTTGATATCTGACAGAGCGTGGTACACGCGTAGAAAGCAGCATTTTTCCATCAGAACTTATAGTAAATTGATCTTTTTCCTCAGATGAAGCGTAAGGTAGTTTATTGTATAATAAGTCATCATACCACCTTGATACTCTAAAGGCAGTGAATTTTTCTGAATTATAATCTTTAGCAAGTTCCACAAAACCAAGCCAAAATAAAGGACCTGTTAAGAGATATTCAATATATGCACCTTCGACATCAAACCAATGTTCAATGCCGGTTAAGTATTTTCCGCTCTGAGTGTCTTTGATATACCATGAAGAAAAATCCCCACTTGGTCTTTGGAAATTAGGTGCATGTTGATAAATAGCTTGGATAAAAGAATGAATATCCCACCAGGTGTTTTCAGGTATTTTATTTAAAAATTGTATGAAAGTTTTTCTGGTCAGCAAGGGGTCGTTTTTCCATTGCCCTTCGAATATCAAATTCGGGACCATAGCTAAATCATTCATCGTGCTGTTAAGCCATGCATTCGCTAAGTGGATATGAGCAACTGTGCGCTGGCTTTCAAGAAATTCTCGGGTAGCCTCTGCATTGGGTTGTCCCTTTTGAGATAATATTGAGGCTGAAGTAAGCAAACCTTTTAGGAAATTAGTTGATGGATATTTTAACAATAAAACATCTTGATTGGGTTCAAGCCCAAGGCGGCAAGCCGCTAGAAAAGTACAAGCATCGTCAATAATCTTATCTTGAGCTGAAATAATGATATGGGTGTCTTGAGTTGATGCCGGCTTTCCAAAGGTGAGGAGATTATAAGCTTCAGGCTGGGGAATAAAAGGGATCAGATCATCGGGTATATAGGCAAATTCTTGAGGTCCAAGAGGGGTATCAAAAATAGAACGCGAAATCAAGCCATAATACCACAGAATTTCAGTAGCAGAAATGGGATTTAAATCGGGTCTTTCGCGATCGCGTTTGCCTTGACCCATCTCTCTAAGTTCACCATGACGACGAACGAAGGTTGTCCATGGCAATCTAGCATCATGGATATATAAATCTTCAAGGGCGGCGTGAGCATCAGCAGGAAGTTGCTCTATTACCTCCAAAATATTATCCTTGTCGAGCATCTGTGGGATTAACCGTTGAAGTCCAATTCTCGCATCCGGTGCGTCAAACTCAAGTTTCCAATGCTCGGCAAGAATACGTAAGAAACCCAAATCTTTTCCTTGAAGACTTGATAAAAGATCTGGCATGGTATTAAATATTATAATGTACCAATAATAAAATAATTACTCTGATTTTACAAATTGTTGAGCTAAACGCGGGTCTATGGCATCTCGTAGTCCATCTCCAAAGAGGTTGAAAGCTAGGACAGTGATCATAATTGCAATTCCTGGGAAAAACACTAAATGTGGAGCGGTAAAGACTTGATTTCTTTCAGTTCCCAGCATGGAGCCCCATTCAGGAGTGGGCGGCTGAGCTCCTAAACCAAGGAAAGATAAAGCAGCGGCTTCAAGGATAGCTTCAGCTATACCCAAAGTTCCTCTGACAACTAACGGTGGAAGAGAGTTTGGCAATATTCTCACAAATAATAAGCGCGCCGGACTAGCTCCTAATGCTTTGGAGGCAGCTACGTAATCAAGTTCTTTGATTGAAATTACTGATGCACGAACAACACGCGCATATTTGGGGATATTTACAATAGCAATAGCTAGGAGAGCGTTCTGCAAACCAGGCCCTAAAAAAGAAACGATGGCAATGGCTAATAATAGAGAGGGGAATGCCATTAATACATCCATTATTCGCATAATTATATTATCTGTCCATCCGCCGGCATAGCCGGATATGGCGCCTAATATTGTACCAATAATAATTGCAAATCCAATCGTAGAGAAGCCAATGAATAAGGAAACCCGTGTCCCAAAAATAATGCGGCTTAGTTGGTCGCGGACATTGCCATCAATCCCTAAAATATGCTGAGGTTTATCTAATGGACAACCCAGCAGATGAATACATGGAGCTTCACGCTTTTTTACTGGTTCTTTCCCAATAAGGACTTCTTCAGGATCGTATGGGCTGATCAATGGCGCAAATATAGCCGTAAGGAGTAACAAGCCCAGTATTATAAGACCAATTAAAGAAGACCTTTGACGGAGGATCCGGCGTAAAGTCAACCTCCATAAACTATTTGAGCGATAATCTAATAAGGTTTGTTGAGTTGTGGAAATGGTATTGGTATCATTCATTACGATTATTGTTACTCCAACTTTATTCTTGGGTCAATAAACACATACGATAAATCCACGATAAGGTTTACGAGAACATAACCTATGGCAATGACTAATGTGAATGCTTGAACAATTGGATAGTCGCGGGCAGTAATGGCTTCAAATAACATTCTGCCAACACCGGCAAGCCCAAAAATGGTTTCAGTGAGCACTGCACCGGCAAAAATAGAGCCTAATTCTATACCTATAATAGTTACAACGGGCAATAATGCATTTCTCAAGGCATGTTTAAGGATAACAACTCTCTCACGTAAACCCTTTGCTCGAGCAGTGCGGATGTAATCCTGTCCTAGAACCTCAAGCATGCTGGAGCGGGTTATTCTGGCAATTACAGCCATAGGTATGGTAGCCAGAGCTGCTGTCGGTAAAATGAGGTGTTTTAAGGCATTGCCAAATATTTGCCAATTAGCTGTAATCAGCGCATTGAATAGATATAGGTTGGATATAAATTCAGCCAATTGATAGCTAAAACTTCCCTTCACCAATTCCCAATGATACACCTGATAAAAGGGGATTGAGTTTAAGCCGGCATCCAATCTTCCTGAGGGTGGCAACCAGAAAGGTGTGTCTTTCAAAAGAAGAGCGAACACATAGGCAAGCATTAAACCCAGCCAATATACTGGCATGGAAACTCCAATATTTGCAATAATCATGGTAAAGACGTCTATTGCAGAGTTGTTACGAATAGCAGAAATTATCCCTAAAAATATTCCCACAACTGTAGCCAGAATTATGGCAAGAATTCCCAACTCAATGGTCATGGGAAGCCTTTCAATAAGGATAGTTGAGACTGGGCGGCTAAAACGAATGGAATTGCCAAAATTTCCTTGGGCAATGTCCTTTAAGTAGATGGCTAATTGAACATATATTGGTTTATCCAAGCCATAGTCCTTGATAAATTTATCACATACTTCCTTGGTTGCTTTTTCACCAAGAATTGCCTTACATGGATCACCAGGGATCACTCGCGCTAAAATGAAGGTTACAACTAAAACGCCGAGAACAACAGGAACAGCTAACAATAGTCTGCGGATTGTATATTCAATCATAAGCACCAACTATAATCCTGGAGAGGGGAAACCCTCTCCAGGACATGTAAAAAGTAAATTTATTCAGCTGGAGCAGCCCCAATCAAGCCACCCCACAGATTAGCCATATATTCAAATGCACCCGTATTGCCCTTGTGATAGGGGCTTTGGGCATCCCATGCAACACCCCAAGACACCACTACATCTTCTGCGTCTAATGTGGAACCGTCATGGAACTTGACACCATCGCGAAGTTTGCAGATCCATTCGGTGAGGTCTGCATTGGGTTCACAACTTGTAGCTAAGCCGGGTTTAACCACTACTCCACCGACTTCGTAAGACAAGAGAGATTCAAGAATTTGCTCACAGGCTCTTAATGATTCACCATCAGTTTCGTCATTGCAGTAGAGGGAAATAGGTTCTGCGTTTTGCATCCATACAAAAGTGTCTCTACCGCCTGGGTCAACAACTGAAAAATTCTCATTGCCTAGAGGACTGGCGTGAGCCCCTTTGACGTCAGCTTTATAGGCAACAGCGGATGCACCATGGGCGACAGGAACCATTGGCACCAATTCTTTAATCGCATTGTTAGCTTTTGTGTATAGTTCAGCGGTTTTTGCTTCATCAATAGTTTGGGCAGCTTCTTCTAGCAAACTAAAGATCTCTTTATGGGGGTTGCCAAATTGTGCATTGGCACTGCCAAAATGGTAATCAAGAAAGTTTGTAATGTGAGGATAATCCGCATTCCACCCTAATAAATATAAACCATCATATTTACCAGATGAAGTTACATCAAGGAAAGCCCCAGATTCAATGACCTCAATTTTGGCTTTGATGTTGAGGTTTTTCTGAAGTTGATCTTGAATATCCTGAGCTACTTGAGATACCTGTGGTAAGTAAGAACGTACAACGTCTCGGTAGCCTAATTTTGTCTCAAAGCCATCGGGATATCCAGCTTCCGCAAGTAGTTGCTTAGCTTTTTCAGGATTAAATTCGTACCAGGGATCACCTGTACATCCATTCGGAATTTCACAGGGAGTAAAGTGAGTGGCTACTTGAGAACCCTCTGGGTAGAAATTGTCAACTATGCGCTGACGGTCAATGCCCATAGCAATTGCTTGACGAACTTTTACATCATCAAATGGCTTGAAGGTATTAGTCATACCAATGTAGAAAATGTTAAGTGCCGGGCGATCATAGAGAGCAAGGTTACTGTCATTTTTAATGCTCTCTAAGTCATCGGGTCCAGGATTGTCAATGCCATCCACTGTACCTGATTGCAACTCTAGAAAGCGTTGTGCTGCTTCAGAACTCCAACGAAATACTATGGTTTTTACAATACCTTTTTCTCCCCAATAATCATCATTGCGTGTCATGACAATACTGTCACCGCGTTTCCACGATTCCAGTTTATATGGACCTGTGCCGATAGGTTTGGATAAAAGTTCCTCGCCACCGCCTCCAGTCTGTTCAATATTTTCTTTGGGCCGGATGGCGAAAGCTGAAAATGCAGCTTTTTCTCTGAAAGCAACATCTGGCTTGCAGAGAGAAAATTTTACTGTTAATGGATCTACAGCTGCGATCTCTTTTAGAATTCCGCCATACCCACAATCAGAAGCTTTAACACTTTTTGTTCCATCCCAGATTGCTTTATACTCCGGTGCAGCTTCTTGAGCTGGTTGTTCAGTAGGTTGTTCAGTAGGTTGCTCAGGAGTGGGTGTTGGTGCTGGCTGGCAGGCGGCTAAAACCAAGCTGAGTACCATAATCATGCTAATGATTGAAAACATCCATTTATTTTTCATAACAACTACTTCTCCTTTTCTAATCTAACGGTTTTTATCGGGAAAAATAATAAAGAGAAAAATTTGATTAATTTGCACCTCCTAGATAATT
>DAOUFY010000152.1:0-18041 GCA_034429745.1 Anaerolineales bacterium | reverse complement strand
AAGTAGTGCTCAAAGTACAATAAATAATAAAAAAATTGTTGAATCTGTAATCAGCGGTATTGTACCAACTGCTCCAACAATAATATTCAGAAAGCCTTTATGGTGGCATTTAACTTCTCATATCCAACAATTAAGTAAAAAAGCCATCATCAAAGAAAAATACCCAAAACTTTTATCACTCCTAAGAGATAATCATTTTTATATTCTATTTGTCGCTTGCTTTTTTCAGCCGGAAATTGATTGCCCCATCTCTAGTGCCCGTTTTGCTTGCAACCTTCGACAAAGTACTGGCAGAAAGCCGCCAATGATACTCGATATTTTTCCTCGTACCGCTAATCATTATATGGATAGTGCTATAGTCCATAAAATTATCATAACTCCGGATTTAAACTTTTTCTCTGCTCAAGAAAGCTCCGAAAGAATTTGTACTATTGAATTAAGAAATCTTATTCCTTTCATCAATGGCAATACCGAGAACTCTACTGACTTTTTCTGGGAATATCTACCTTTTGAGGATAAATCCGTCATTGATTATCGCTTCGGTTATGCATTGGTCATGAAGCCTAAAGAAGCCAAATCTATTATCTTAACGGTGAATGTATCTGCAATAGTGAATACACCTTATGGGGAATTTAAAGCTGTGATGAAAGAGAAAGATAAACAATCAATTCAATCAACCATTTGTCTGGAGTATTTAGAGGTTATTTAGGTTTTAATTAATTGCTCAAGTTTTCTTCTTGAATTTTCCTCAATTATTGAGTGAAGGCTATTTCCATGTGCATCCATCGTTACAATTGCCGGGAAATCTTTTACTTTTAATACCCAAATAGCCTCTGGAATACCAAACTCAAGTTTAATAACATCCATTACAGTTTCAACAGTATTTCCCAGAAAGACAGCAGCCCCTCCTACAGCATGTAAATATACAGCTGTTTGTTCCCTACAGGCATTTAAAGTCCTCTCCCCCATACCCCCCTTACCAATAACAGCTTTAACATTAAATAACTTCATTACATCCGCTTCATATTCTTCTTCTCGGATACTTGTTGTTGGCCCGGCAGCAAGCACTCTATATCCACCATAATCATCTTGAGATACAATTGGCCCGCAATGATATATTACTCCATTCTTTAAAAAATTTTGAATTTTCTGAAAATCTATTTCATCTTCCCGTGTTATTTTTCTTTTATTCGCCACAAAGGTATCTACGAGCCATTTATGAACTGCATCACGAGCAGTACATACAACGCCATTAAGTAAAACTGCCTCTCCTACCTTCAGCGAAATAATGTCTTCATCCATTAATGGCACAGTTAGTCTTTTTAGCGAGTTCATCTCTTGCCTCAACCCAACGCTATTCATAAAAAACAGAAGAACCCTCAATAATCATTCGCCTTCTGCGAAATGCCCAACACATATAAGAGATACTAACAAAATAACTAGCTGGTATCCGATGTAAAGCTCTAATAAACGTTCTAACGATCGTTGTATTTCCCCCAAAGCCCATAGCGCCAATACCTAACTCATTAGCTTCTACTGTTATTCGCCTTTCTAATTCTGATAAAATTGGGTCAGGATTTTCCTCATCCACCTTTTTAAGGAATACTTCTTTTGAAGCCAAGTAGGACGAACCTCTATCCCCCCCAATCGCAACTCCTAAAAATCCTGGTGAACATCCCCTTCCTTGAGCTTGAAAAACAGCATCGAGAATTACTTTTCTTACACCCTCTAAATCTCTCCCGGCTTTAATTCGTTGTTCCGGCAAGCTGTATTGACAGCCAACATTTTCACACCCCCCACCCTTTAATATCAAATCAATAGTCATACGGGAAGAATTGACTTCCTTAAAGTGAATCGTTGGATGATATTCATCTCCTAAATTGTTTCCTGTATTTTTTCCTGCAATTGTATCAACAACATTTGGCCGCAAATAATTCATTTTTGTAGCTTGGACAACCGCCTCTTGAATCTGTTGCCGAATTTCATTCTGACTCCATCCATAAGGATAATTTACATAATACAATAACGTACCAGTATCTTGGCAAATAGGGAGAGATTTCTGACGAGCAAGTCGGACGTTTTCTATTATTGCATCCATAGCTCTATATGCAGCGCTTCCGATTTCTTCTTTTTGTAAAACCTTTATCAACGCTATCTCTACATCAGGGGGTAAATCCACTGATGTTAGGCGGTTTAGCTCTACAAGATAAGGTATAAGATTCTGTTCCATGCATTTACTATTTAGCCAATGAGTTATTGTACTATTGATTTCACCAGTTTAGTTTATAAAGCAATTGTGTTTTAAACAATGCACCCTCTTATGTTATAATAACACCGTCATCGAAAGACTAAAAGGATAGGTAAGTGAGTATCATGAACGATTCCATTAACTTCCCTGAATCAAAAATAAAAGATACAAAAATTGAAAAAAGTCAAAAATATGACCCTTGGTGGCTGATGGTTTTTGGTGTTGTTCTTATTATAGCATTATTAACCATTCTTAAACCCGATCCTTTCTGGCGCTTGCTTGTATTTGTCAAGGATGGGGTATTTGTTACTATTTTCACAACCCTAGCTTCTTTTATATTGATTTTAATCTTTGGACTAATCTTTGCTCTTTGTCGAATTTCTTCCAACCCCATTATTAGTGGGCTAGCCACAATTTACGTCGAAGTGGTACGTGGAATTCCACTCCTCGTTCAATTGCTTTTTTGGTATTTTGCTTTTCCTTCGGTTATCCAAGGCATTGGTTTTGCTTTAAACATTGAAGCTTTTAAGAACTATTTAGCAAATCCTCTTATGATGGCTATTTTAGGGCTTACTTTTTGTTATGCAGCATACATGAGCGAAATATACCGAGCAGGTATCCAAAGCATACCCAAAGGACAAATGGAGGCTCCCAAAAGTCTCGGCATGACATATTTTTCCGCCATGCGTTATATCATCATTCCGCAAGCCATTCGCATTATTCTTCCCCCAATAGGAAATGATCTCATATCTCTTCTAAAGGATTCCTCTCTTGTTAGTGTGGTCGCTGTAGCAGATATAACTCGCCGTGGACGCGAATTCATGGCTGCAAATTTCAATCCCATTGAGACATGGATCATGATCGCACTCTTATATCTTGTGATGACATTATTCACTGCTCGCATTGTTCAGTGGACTGAGAAAAGAACCAAGACTATCCGGTGAACCTAATCTATCTGTTAATCCCTATGCTTTTTATAAGGTATGACAGAAGCAAAAGACTCGCTCTAGAGCGAGTCTTTTGTTTAATATAGTAAACGATCCCAAAAGAACTACTGTTGAACTAACCATTTCTGAACTAACTGTTCAATAACACCTTCACTTTTTACGGCTGCTAGCCCCTTATTCATTTTCTCTAAAAGATCAGGCTGTTTGTTGCAAACTGCAATACCATAATTCTCATCCGTAAAGACTTCTCCAACCATCTTTAACTTATCAGGATTCTTGCCAACAAACCCAACTGCTAAGGGGTTATCAGCAATCACGGCGTCCAATTGTCCATTCATAACATCCAAGAATGCCAAATCAATGGTATCGTAGGCTTTATACTCAGCTCCTTGGATCTTTTCAGCCTCAATTGCGCCGGTTGTGCCTATCATAGCTCCAATCTTTTTTCCACTTAAGTCGTCTTTGCTTTTGATGTCTTGATTATTCTTGCTTACGGTTACAATTTGACCGGCAGCAAAATATGGCTCCGTAAACAACATTGTTTTCTTGCGTTCATCAGTAATCGTAATGGCAGAAATTGCAGCATCATATTGGCACTGAGCAAGACCTGTTAAAGCTGAATCAAATGGAACATTAACAAACTCAACTTCAAACCCTTGGTTTTTAGCGATAGCTTTCATCAAATCAACATCAAAACCAATAGGTTCTTTGGTCTTTTCATCTAACATCTCAAATGGTGGCCAAGTTGCATCCATTACAACTTTCACCTTTTTAGGGCCGGCTGCTTGACAAGCCGTCATTGCCAGTACAATAACCATCAACAGGCTAAAAACAAATAACTTTGGGGTTTTCATAACTATCCTCCTAATTTTTTATATTTTTATATGGAGTAATTTCTTATCCTCCACTTTTCCACTTATTGTATTAAGGCAGTAATCCATTTCTCTAACATATCAAGTGAAGAAAAATGAATACGCATTATCCGTCTATTTCTCGCACATAGAGCTTCATAATCTCCTAATGCTTGCGCTCGCTCTAATGTATTGAACGTATATTTTTGATCAGGTATTGGTAATGAAATATCCGAATCAACGGTTATTTCTAAAAATAATCCATTATTCGCTCCTCCTTTATGCAACTGCCCTGTTGAATGCAAGAAACGCGGTCCATAACCTAGCGTGGTTGGCAAGCAGGACATATGTTGAAGAAAACTTCTTAACTTCTGTAAAAGGTTATTTACATATTCATTTCTTGGAAGAAAGGCATTAATCGCAAGATAATCTCCTTGATTCTTCAAGGATATGAATTGCGATATGGCATCCTTAAGTGGATAAGTAAGCTTTTCTTTGTTAATTAGCTTCAAAGGGGTATATATTCTTATCTTACCATCGTCAAAATTTGCTTCACCTTCGTTTAGAGAGCCTTTTTCGAGATAGTGTTGTATCGCCTGTTTTGTTCGATTTTTACTATCCTGAACATCAGGTTGATCAAATGCATTGACACCCAATAGAGAACAAGCAACGGCAGTCGCATATTCCCAACGGAAAAATTCTGCTCCCAAATCATAAAGTTGAGCGATGTTATATACCAAGATAGGATGGCCATGGTTATGTATGCTTTTAACTATCTCATCTAATTCTCCATCCTTCCGGTAATACACGAAAAGGCGATCAAAAGTATATTTTTCCTCTGCAAGTAGTGGTTCCCCATCAATCGGGAGAATTCCTTTTCCATTCTTTCCGCTGCTTTCTGCTATCAATTGTTCTAACCACGCGCCAAAGGATTGAATGCTTCGGTCAAACAAGAAAGTCAGCTTGTCTTTACCACCCAGTGCTGCAGTACCGAGTATTATTCCTAATAATAAAGCTGGATTCCTATGATATGGGATCTCTGGATGGCATTGCCGCGAAATCCATTCAGTCTTTTTCAATAATTTCTCTGCATCCAAGCCCATAAGAATAAAGGGGACTAAACCAAAAGCAATTAAAGCTGAATAGCGTCCTCCGATAGATGGATCGGCAAAGAAAATTTTCCTGAATCCTCTGCGTCTAGCTTCACCCTCCAAGCTTGTTCCTTTATCGGTGATAGCTATAAAATGCTGGCCGGCTTTATCTTTTAATTGCTCTTCAGCTAGTTTCCAACAAGCCGCTAAAAAGGCATTCACCTCAGCGGTTCCTCCCGACTTGCTGGATACAATATACAATGTCTTATTTACATCAGAACGTTTTAAGGCCTCCTGAACTTGATTGGGATTGGTGGAATCAAGGATGGTCAAATCCAAACCTTCAATATTTTCACCATCCAATAATCCTCTATACACCTCTGCCGCTAAAGAGGATCCTCCCATACCCAAAAGCAAAGCATGAGTAAATCTCTCGGCTTTCAACTCTTGCAGTAATTGATTAGCTTCTTTGATGATCTCTTTATTTTTATCAATAGATACATCAAGCCAACCTAGACGGTTACGCACTTCATCCTGAGCACTCTGATCCTGTGTCCAAAGTGTTGGGTCTTTTGCAAACATTCGTTCAACAAACTTATTTTCCTTCAGATGCCGTACTTGCTCCTCCACTTGCGAAGTTAAATCTCCGAGCTGACTTCTGCTTTGATTAGCTCGAGATTCCACTGCTGTTAGCAAGGAATGATAAGCTTGTTTAAACGCTTCTACCCCTTCATCTTCTAATTCCTGGGTTACTTTCGCTATCGAAATGCCCAAGGCTTCGATGTCTTCAAATACTTTTTTTGCCTCATCAAGGTCTTTTTCAATCGTTAGCTCCGCCTTTCCATGATCTAGGAACGCCGCTAATGTAGGTGGCGGTGTAGTGTTAACAATACAAGGCCCTATAAGATTATCTATGTAAATTGTATCTTTATAATTAGGATTTTTCGTGCTGGTTGATGCCCATAACGGGCGCTGAACTCTAGCTCCCTTCTCTTTCAACCGTTCAAATCGCTCACTATTGAAAACAGCCTTGAAATCTTGATAAGCCAATTTCGCGTTGGCTACCGCTAATTTGCCTCTTAATGCTAGTGCTTTCGGTGACCCAATTTCTTCCAATAGTTTATCTACTTTTGTATCAATTCTCGATATAAAAAATGAGGCAACAGAAGCTACAGAGTTGATTTCAGCGTTAGACATTAGTCTATCCTCTAAGCCGCTTAAATACATTTCCATAACTTCCTTGTAACGTTCCCTTGAAAAGATCAAGGTAACGTTGACATTTATACCAGCTGCAATGGCTTGTCTAATTGCCGGCAGCCCCTGTTTGGTAGCGGGTATCTTTATCATTAAATTGGGGCGTTTAACCCATTGCCATAATCGTTTAGCATCTGCTATTGTTCCTTCGGTATCATAAGCCAGCGTGGGGCTAACCTCTAAACTGACATATCCGTCATAGCCTTGGCTTTTTTGATATAAAGGGAGGAAAAGATCAGCTGCAGTTTGTATATCTTCTACAGCTAGCTGTTCATATATTTGAACTGCCGAGCTTCCAGCCCAAGCCATTGGTACTAATCCAGAATCATAATCTGAGGATTTTGCTATGGCATTATTGAAAATCGAAGGGTTCGAGGTAATGCCGCGGATTTCGCCGCGCTGAATCATTTCCGCGATCATTCCATTTTCAAGGAGTTTTCTCTCAATATTATCATACCAAAGCGAAGCCCCAAATGAGGTTAACAATTCAACTGGAGAACTGGTTTTTTTATTCATGCCTCTCTCCTTTTGCCCTATGTTCTATAGCCTTTATCTTTTCCACTCTTTTGGCATAATTACCTTCATTCAAGTACTTTGCCTTTAGAAAAGCTTGAACTATTTCCCTAGCTAATTCCACACCAATAATGCGGGCACCTAAACAGAGAACGTTCATATTGTCATGTTCTACTCCTTGATGTGCTGAATAGGTGTCATGACAGACTGACGCATATATACCCGTCATTTTGTTTGCAGCTATACAGCTTCCCACTCCTGAGCCACAGATAGCAATTCCTCTTTCTGCTTTTCCTTCTTGAATTGCTACCCCAACTTTTTCTGCAAAATCTGGAAAGTCCACTCTATCTAGTGAATATGTGCCGACATCAATCGCTTCATATCCCATTTCTTCAATAGTACGAAGCACTATTTCCTTTAGTGGAAACCCAGCATGATCACATCCAACCGCTATTTTCATTGCCACGCCTCCGAAGTAACAAGGAAGCTTTTTCTAGTATATGATCAACGGTAAAACCAAATTCCTTAAACAACGTTTCTGCCGGTGCAGAAGCGCCAAAATGTTCTATGGATATGATAACACCATCTTCACCTACCCAACGTTCCCATCCTTGAGAAACACCCGCTTCAACAGCAATTCTCGCTTTCACTTTCTTGGGCAAAATATAATCCCGATATTGGATTTCCTGTTGTTCAAACAATTCCCAGCTTGGGAAAGATATCAAACGAACATTAACACCCTGCGACGCTAATTTCATTCCAGCTTCGAGAATCAACTTCACTTCAGAACCGGATGCCATCAGGATGATTTCAGGCTCATCATCACCCATATCTGCCAGAATATATGCGCCTCGCTTTAGCTCCGAAGCAGAGGTATAAACCGAACGATCAATCACAGGCAAATTTTGGCGGGTGAGGATTAATGCCGTAGGAGCATTTCTGCGTGCAACAGCCACTTTCCAAGCTTCAGCAGTTTCATTCGCATCCGCCGGCCGGATAGTAACTAAATTCGGTATTGCCCGCAGAGATGCCAAATGCTCCACAGGTTGATGTGTAGGACCATCCTCTCCTACACCAATGCTATCATGCGTAAAAATCCAAATGCAAGGGTAGTGAGACAAAGCAGAGACTCTCAAGGCAGGTCTCAAATAGTCTGAAAACACCAAGAACGTGGCACCATAAGGGATGATACCCCCATAGACAGACATCCCATTGAGAATAGCACCCATCGCATGTTCCCTTACACCAAAGTGCATATTTCTCCCTTGGGGGGTATTTGCTTGAAAAGCTGCTACTCCTTCTATCCAAGTATTATTTGAAGGGGCTAAGTCTGCCGAACCTCCCATCAACTCTGGCAATGCTTTTGCCAAGGCATTGATCACTTTTCCAGAAGCTGCTCTTGTAGCTATACCTTTTTCATCTGGTTTAAATTCAACTATTGCTTTTTCCCACCCTGCTGGCAATTCAGCTTTTATTCTCCTTTCAAATTCTGCAGCCAACTCAGGATATTTCTGACGATAAGAAGCAAACATTTCCTTCCACGTATTTTCTGCTTCCTTACCTTTATCGAGACAGCTTCTAAAATGTGCAAGCACATCATCAGGTACATAAAAAGTGGGATCGGTTGGCCAACCCAAATTTTTCTTAGCCTGATTCAGCTCTTCCTCTCCCGGAGGAGCACCATGCGCTTTTTCACTATCCTGTTTCGTCGGTAGTCCATATCCAATATGAGTGCGGCAAATAATTAATGATGGACGTTCGTCAACCTTAGCTTCTTGAATAGCTTTATCAAGCGCTTCTACATCATTCCCATCATCAACATGCAGAACTTGCCATCCATAAGCAGCAAACCGCGCACCTCTATCCTCGGTGAAAGTTAAGTCAGTGCTTCCATCAATAGTGATTCGGTTATCATCATAAATATAAATCAACCGTCCTAGCTTCAAGTGCCCAGCCAATGAGGCCGCTTCAGAAGCTACACCCTCCATTAAGTCGCCGTCAGTAACAATAGCATAAATGTAGTGATCTAGTAAATTAAAGCCTTCTTTATTAAACTCTGCCGCCAAGTGAGCTTGAGCTATTGCCATACCTACTCCATTGACAAAGCCTTGCCCTAAAGGACCAGTCGTAACTTCAACTCCCGGAGTTAAACCATACTCCGGATGGCCGGGAGTACGACTTCCCCATTGACGAAACCGCTTAAGTTCGTCCATTGATAAATCATAACCACAAAGATAAAGCAATGAATACAACAACATACTTCCATGCCCGCCTGATAAGATAAAGCGGTCTCTTGCCATCCATTTTGGATTCTGAGGATTATGCTTCATGTGCCGCATCCAGATAGTATATGCTATCGCTGCTGCACCCATTGGCAAACCTGGATGCCCTGAGTTGGCTTTTTGGACACCATCTGCAGAAAGAAATCGAATCGCGTTAATTGCGCGTTGAACAAGCTGATTATCATTGTGTATTGACATATGTTGTTATCTCCCTGATTCTAAGAATTTATCATCTGAGGATTTTTTAAATAAGTTCAATGCATTTGCACTTAAACAATAAACATTATAACATTGAATTTGTTTTAATGCTCCGAAAAATGGTTCAGAAAACGATTCCTTTTTCATATACAAGAATGAAAAAGTAAATTATAATAACCTAGTAAGGCACTAGCCTATTTATTCACATGGAGAGGAGTTTATTTACATGTCTCAAAACTCGACTAAAAATTCCCGCGCGCCTAATTTTATGGAAGAAGTAATCCAAAATACACCGGGCGATTGCCGCTTGGAAATGTGCATTCAATGCGGAACATGCGGTGGTTCATGTCCCTCTGGACCAGATATGGAGCATACACCGCGTGCAATTTTTCAAATGATAAAAGCTGGAGAACGTGAAGCAGTTCTCAAGAGCAACACGCCTTGGTATTGTGTATCCTGCTACTACTGCACCGTCCGCTGTCCTCAAGAAGTTCACATCACGGATATCATGTACACTCTTAAACGTATGGCGATTCAGGAAGGATATTATCGCGAATCCAGCGCATCAGAAGCACCCGCTTTTTCAGCTACATTTATTGATTATGTTGAAAACTACGGACGTAGTTTTGAATTAGGTTTAGCGACTCGTTATCATCTTCGCCATAACCCATTAGGGATGGTCCAAATGGCAGGTATGGGCATGGGAATGCTCTTGCGTGGCCGTATGGATCTTACCCCCAAAAGAATAAAAGGACTGGATGGATTAAAAGCCATCTTAGCCAAAGCTAAAGCCATGGGAGGTACAGCATGAATTTTTCATATTATCCTGGCTGTTCTCTTGAAAGAAATGCTGCTGCGTACCATATTTCCGCAATGGCGATCGCAGAACCCTTAGGGCTTTCTTTCGAGGAGATAGATGATTGGAATTGCTGCGGAGCAACAGAATATACATCCATAAACTTGCTAGCAGCTTACTCTTTGATTGCCAGAAATCTTGCCATTGCAGAACAGCAATCGAATAAATCAACAAGCCTTGTGGCTCCTTGCAGCGCTTGTTATCTTAATCTACTTAAAGTCGCTCATACGATGAAGGAGGTTCCCTCTTTAGCTGAAAAGGTTAACGAAGCCCTTTCAGAAGGAGGTTTTCACTATACTCCCGGCAGTATAGAAGTCTATCATCTGCTTGAGGTGATATACAATGAGGTTGGAGTTGAAAAATTAGCTGAAAAGGTAACATTGCCTTTGCATGGTTTGCGAGTTGCCCCCTACTACGGTTGTATGATCGTTCGTCCTGGTTACGGCCGAAAATTTGATGACTACGAATACCCTACCAGTCTTGATAAATTGATGCATGCTCTTGGGGCAAATGTAGTTGATTTTCCTCTAAAGGCTAACTGTTGCGGCGGTCATATGACGCAAATCAGTCAACCGGTAGCTTTAGAGTTGATTCGCCGCCTTTTGAAAAATGCTGCCGATTATAAAGCTGATGTTATTGTTACCTTATGTCCAATGTGTCAGCTTAACCTTGATGCTTATCAAGATAATGTCAACTCTTATTTCAAGACAGACTACCACATACCAATTCTTTATTTCACTCAATTAATAGGCATCGCTCTAGGCATAGAGCCTGAAAAATTAGGTATTGGCAAGGAATTAATTGATGCACGACCGGCTTTAGCAAAAATCGGTATCCAACAATCCATTGAAGAAACTGTTGAGACAAAGAAAAAACCACCTAAAGAAGCGTTGCCTATGCCACAGATGACTAAGGAGAGAAAATAATGAGCGAGGAAAGAATCGGAGTTTACGTTTGTCATTGCGGATCAAACATCGCTGGTGTTGTGGATGTTGCTGAAGTCGCCCGTTGGGCAGGAGAAAAGCTTAAGCATCGCGGTGTGGTTATCGCGCGTGATTATAAATTCATGTGTTCGAGTTTGGGCCAAGAGTTAATCATCAATGATGTTAAAGAACATAATTTGACCCGTGTCGTTGTTGCAGCTTGTTCCCCTCACCTGCATGAAGCTACTTTTCGTAACGCTACCGAAAGGGCTGGCCTTAATCCTTATTTATGTGAAATGGTTTCTATTCGCGAGCAAGTTTCTTGGGTTCATACAGACAAAGAAGCTGCAACCGAAAAGGCAAAATCTATCATTTCCGGCGGAGTAGAGCGTGTTCATCACCACGTTCCTTTAACTAACCTGCGGGTAAAGATCAATCCTGCAACGTTAATAGTCGGTGGTGGTATTGCCGGCATTCAAGCCGCCTTAGAAATTGCTGATGCTGGCTATAAAGTATATATGGTCGAAAAAGAGCCTTCCATCGGCGGGCACATGGCACAGTTCGATAAAACCTTCCCAACTTTAGACTGTTCAGCATGTATTCTTACCCCTAAAATGGTCGAAGTTGGCAGACACCCAAATATTGAATTGCTCACCTGGAGTGAAGTAATAGATGTTGAAGGTTTTACGGGCAATTTCACCGTTACCGTTAAAAAGAAAGCCCGTTGCATTAATACCGATTTATGCACTGGATGCGGAATCTGTCAGGAAAAATGCCCTAAAAAAGTCATTGATGATGTCTTTGAAGCAGGATTAGGCTATCGTAAAGCCATTTATACCCCATTCCCACAAGCAGTTCCCAATTTCCCTGTCATTGACAAAGAAAATTGTACATACTTTCAAAAAGGGACATGCCGCGCCTGTGAAAAATTGTGTCCAACCAAAGCCATAGATTTTGAACAGCAAGATGAAATTATCAAAATCGACGTTGGTAACATTATCCTTGCTACGGGGTATGACATCTTTGACGCAAGGCGCATACCACAATACGGTTATGGACGATTGGCAAATGTGTTCACCAGCTTAGAATTTGAACGCCTTTCAAACTCTGCCGGTCCGACTGGAGGTCAGGTTGTCCTCAGAGATGGAGTTACCGTTCCTAAATCCGTGGGAATTATCCATTGTGTTGGCAGCCGTGATCGTAAATACAATAATTACTGTTCTGCCATTTGCTGCATGCAATCCTTAAAGTTTGCTCACTTGGTACAAGAGCGAACTGGTGCAGAAGTGTACAATTTCTATATTGATATGCGCACTCCTGCCAAAGATTACGACGAATTTTACCAACGCGTTTTAGAAGAAGGAACAATTTTCATTCGCGGTAAAGTGGCAGAAGTAACCGATGCAGCGCGTATGCCCGGTGAAGAAGGGAAACTCATCATTCAAGTTGAAGACACTTTAATGGGCAAGCAGCGCAGAATCCCGGTGGATATGGTTATCCTTTCAGTAGGTTTGCAGCCTCGTCCGGATGTCAAAGAACTTGCAAAGATGTTTGGTATCTCTTGCAGTGCTCAGGGCTGGATCATTGAAAAACATCCAAAGTTAGATCCTATTGCTACAATGACCGATGGAATCTTTATTGCAGGCTGCATTCAAGGTCCCAAGGACATACCGGCAAGTGTTGCCCAGGGTGCAGCAGCTGCTGCACGTGTTGTTGGTCGCATCCAACAAATGGAAATTGAAATGGAGCCCATACGCGCCTCAATAAATGAAGATCAGTGTTCAGGTTGCCGTATATGCAACAATTTATGTCCCTACAATGCTATTGTGTTCCATGAAGATCGTTCCGTTTCTGAGGTTAACCCAGCTTTATGTCAAGGTTGTGGTACTTGTATTGCAGCTTGCCCAGCCGGCGCTATAAGTGGAACAGGCTTTAGCAATGAACAAATTCTTGCTCAAATTGAAGGTTTGCTCATGCTTAACTTGGAGCCAGCCTCAACTTAATGTCTTACGAAATTGGAGAAGTCTAATATGACCGAAACGTTTGAACCTAAAATCATTGGTTTCACTTGTAACTGGTGCAGTTACCGTGCAGCCGATTTGGCTGGTATTTCTCGGACAAAATATCCCCCTAACATTCGCCTTATTCGTCTTATGTGTTCCGGCCGGTTAGACCCCACATTTGTACTCAAAGCTTTTGCAGGAGGAGCAGATGGGGTTCTTGTTAGTGGTTGTCATCCAGGTGATTGTCATTATGTAAACCAAAATTACAAAGCTCTTCGCCGTTATTTACTGCTCAAAAGACTGATCACCCAAATGGGGATTGAACCTCAACGCATCAAACTTGTTTGGGCTAGCGCAGGTGAAGGTTTGCAATTTGCCCAAGCCGTTACTGAAATGGTAGAGGAGGTAAGAAAATTGGGACCATTAAATTGGAATAAGAATAACTTATCTTTAGACAACCTTTCTCACCCTGAGGAGGTAGTCGCATGAGTACAAATGGAAAACCAAAATTTGCCATGTATTGGGGCGCTTCCTGCGGTGGTTGTGAAATCGCTGTACTGAACACCCATGAGCAAATACTCGACATAGATGCGAACTTCGAGGTCGTTTTTTGGCCCGTTGCTATGGATGCAAAGTACAAAGATGTAGAGGCAATGGAAGACAATTCAATTCTTATCACCCTTTTCAACGGTGGGATTCGAAATGCAGAAAATGAACATATTGCCCGCTTGCTGCGCAGAAAGTCAAAAATTTTAGTGGCTTTTGGTTCTTGCGCTCACGAAGGGTGTATTCCCGGTTTAGCAAACCTTTACAGTAAAGAAGAGTTATTCAAGACCGTCTATGGAGAACGTGAAGGATGCTCAACAGAAAACCCAAATTACACTTTACCTCAAACTGAATGGGACTCTCCCCAAGGTAAAGTCACCATTCCTCAATTTTATTCCTATTTACGACCGCTAAACCAGGTAGTTGATGTGGATTATTATGTTCCAGGATGCCCACCTGAATCTAAACAAATTTCATCTATTATTGACTTGCTTATACAAGTTGTCAAAGGAAATGCCTCTTTACCTCCTAAAGGCTCTATCATTGGTGCAGGCTCTTCAACAGTATGCGATGAATGTCCGCGCAAACGGAATGAAAAGACGATTAAAAAATTTCATCGCATTCAAGACTTTGCAGCCGATCCTGACCTTTGCCTTTTGGAGCAGGGTATCATCTGCAATGGTCCTGCTACACGCAGTGGTTGTGGGGCTCTTTGTCCTAGCGCCGGCGCGGCTTGTATAGGTTGCTACGGTGAGGCAGAAGGAGTAATTGATTACGGTGCCCGTATTTTAGCAGCCGTGGCTAGTGTCATTGACAGCAATGACCCGAAAGAAATTGAAACTATTCTCAACGACATACCCGATCCAGCCGGGATGTTCTACCGCTTTAGTTTAGCCGGCTCCTTATTAGGAGGGGCTAAACCTGCCTTCAAACCATAGGGAGGATATTATGAAACAACGAATAACCATTGATCCAATAACTCGTCTAGAAGGCCATGGAAAAATAGAAATTTTTCTTGATGAAGAAGGCAATGTAGAGAACACCTTCTTTCAAATTCCAGAACTGCGCGGCTTTGAACAGTTTGTCGTTGGAAGACAAGTGGAAGAAATGCCCTTACTGACAAATAGAATCTGCGGTGTTTGCCCCGAAGCTCATCATATGGCAGCAGCCAAAGCCATTGATGCAGTTTATCACGTTGATCCGCCACCAGCCGCAAAGAAGCTCCGCGAACTGCTCTACAGCGCATTCTATGTAACCGACCATACTACCCATTTCTATGCACTCGCAGGTCCTGATTTTGTCATCGGTCCTGATGCACCTATTTCCGAAAGAAATATTTTGGGTGTTATCCGTAAAGTTGGTCTCGAAATAGGCAGCAAAGTCATCCAAGCCAGAAAAAACGGTCATGCCGTCATCGAAATGATTGGCGGACGTAAAATTCACCCATGCACGTCAATCCCAGGCGGCCTCACTAAAGGAATTACTGAAGAACAACGAAAAGAAATTGAATCGTTAGGTCGTTGGAGTATTGACTTTGCTCAATTTAGTCTCAAACTTTTCAATGACATTGTCCTAAACAATTCAGCCTATCTCGATCTGATCATGGGAGATATATACGAAGATAAAACCTATTACATTGGTTTAGTTGATGAAAATAACAAAGTCAACTTTTATGACGGTAAGGTAAGCGTTGTATCTCCTACTGGTGAAAGAATCGGTAAGTATGCCCCAGCCGAATACCGAGAATGGATATCCGAAAGAGTAGAGCCCTGGACTTACTTGAAATTCCCTTACCTGAAAAAAATTGGGTGGAAAGGTTTCGTTGACGGTGTTGACTCAGGCGTCTATTGTGCTACCCCACTTTCCCGCCTTAATGCTGCTGATGGAATGGCAACTCCGCTTGCACAAGCTGAATATGAGAAATTTTTCCAAACCTTAGGGGGAAAGCCTGTTCATAAAAGGTTAGCAACCCATTGGGCTCGACTCATTGAGCTGCTTTATGCAGCTGAACGCTGGGTAGAATTAGCCACTGATGATGAAATCACATCTGATCATTTCAGGGTCATCCCGACGGAAGTACCTACCGAAGGTGTAGGTATTGTTGAAGCACCTCGCGGTACTTTAACTCATCATTATTGGACTGATAAAAGAGGCATTGTAACGAAAGCAAACCTTATCGTCGGCACAACAAACAATTATGCTCCCATGACAATGTCTGTCAAAAAAGCCGCCAATAATTTCATAAAGAAAGGAGTGCTCATTACCGAAGGGTTGCTCAATCGTATCGAGATGGCTTTTCGGCTTTATGATCCTTGCATGTCCTGTGCCACTCATTCTTTACCTGGACAAATGCCTCTTGAAGTTATCGTTAAAGACCATAATGGTAAAGTGGTTGATGTATTAAAACAATTTTGTTAATTTGTTTGAGAAGTGAAGCGTCTCCTGCGCTTCACTTCAATTTACTTCTCAATGGATACAAATTGCATCAAAGTAATTGTAATTGGGTTGGGAAACCCCATATGCGGTGATGATGGTTTGGGATGGCATGTCATTCAACATCTAATAACGGCTATGCCTTGCAATAAGTGGCAAAATTTAGATATTAAACTCGAATGTTTCGCAGAAGGTGGGTTAAGACTAATGGAACTTATGATTGGATATGATTTGGCTATCATCATAGACGCCATCACCACTCATAAATATCCACTTGGTTATGTAACAAATCTTGAACTTGATGATTTACCGAATCTCAGTGCAGAACACTCTACTTCCCCACATAACACATCTCTTCAGAATTCTCTCTATTTAGGAAAGGAGCTAGGGCTGCACCTTCCAGCAAAAGTGCACATTATAGGAGTTGAAGCTCAAAACCTTTATGAATTTTCTGAAGTATTATCACCAGCCATTCAAGCCGCAATACCAATTGCCGCGAACAAAACAGTCCAATTGCTTGAAAAGATTTCTAAAGAGCATAGCAATTAATGAGTACTATTTAGTTTTTCTAACAATCAATTACATAGCTAAGGAGGTTTTATGATTTCACCTGAATTGCTTCGTCGTTATCCTTTTTTTGGAATCTTTTCAGATTCTCAATTAAAAGAACTCGCCATGATCGCCGAGGAAATTACCGCAGAGCCTAACAGCATATTATTTAAGAAAGGAGACCCAGCCCAAGCCCTTTACGTTCTTGTGGAAGGAGAAGTGGACTTATTTGATTACCTCACAAGCGAGTTAGATCCCACCTACTGCAAGGAATTCTTAGCTGGAGAAATGGAGCCAGGCTCAATATTGGCAATATCAGCTTTAGTCGAACCATACAAACTCACAGCCACAGCTAAAGTTACTCAGAAAAGTCGTCTCATTGCTATAGACGGAAAAGAACTTAAAAGACTTGCTGATGAGGACATTACATTGGGATATTCTCTCATGCGTCAAGTAGCTAAACTCGCTATTGAAAGAATGGTAAGCTCAAGAACTTTATTAGCTGCTTTATTAAGCCAAGAAAAAGCTCAATAATTTAAGGTTTTTGCTTCCTAAGTAACTCAAATCATTCACAACAAAGGAAAATCATCTCATGAGTATAAAACAATACCCATCTCCGCCAAAAATGCAAATAGATCCTAATCATACCTATACTGTCAGCATACAAACAACAAAAGGTGAAATTCTTCTTGAATTGTATCCCCAATATGCACCAAATACCGTAAATAACTTTATCTTTCTCGTTAATGAAGGCTTTTATAATGGAGTTGAGTTCCATCGCGTTATTCCCAATTTTGTAATTCAAGGTGGAGACCCCACAGGCACTGGACGCGGCGGTCCTGGTTACCGCTTTGCGGATGAAATACTTAATAACCCGCTAAAACATGAAGCTGGGGTAATATCAATGGCTAATGCTGGTCCAAACACAAACGGAAGCCAATTTTTTATTACTCATTCCCCTCAACCACATCTAAATGGGAAACATACAGTATTTGGGAAAGTAATTAGGGGAAAAGAAGTTGTTGACGCGATAAAGCAAGGTGACAAGATGATCTCTCTTTCAGTAATAAGCTAAAGTTTACTTAATACATCTTCATAAAAATCCGTTGCTTTTTTCATCACAGTATAGTATTCTGCTTTTTCGCGGACAATCTGTAAATTTTTTTCTTTGGCATTTTGTAGTAGTTCATCATCATAGAATGCTTTTATAACTGTGTCTGCAACTTTTTGCTCATCTAATGGGTTCACTAAAAAACCATTTTCACCATGAACAATCCATTCGCGCAGTGAATCCAAATCTCCAACAATCGGAAAACAGCCGCAAGCCATAGCATCTAACAGAGTATT
>DAOUFY010000151.1:0-28689 GCA_034429745.1 Anaerolineales bacterium | reverse complement strand
ACGCCGGTTACGGTAACGCTGGCTCGCCATTGAGAGAACATCCAAACCATCCCACCGAGAAATACAACGACTAAAATGAGTGCCATTAACCAATCTTCATTGAAAGGTCGTTCTAACCGCATGGTATCTTGGCGGGTAAGCATAATGGCAAAGATAAAAAGCACAGCAATTGCACCAATATAGATGATGACTTGCGCAACGGCAAAAAACCCTGCATTCAACAGCACATACAACCCGGCTATCCCAAAGAAGACAAGTATCATCCATAATACTGCGTGAAAAATATTGCGCGTTGTAACAACCATCACTGCTGCGCCTAAGGAAATCAAGGCGATAACAATAAAAACAATCATATCCGCTGTCATAAATCTGCTCCTCAATTAAGGATTAATATCCTGCTCACCCTCCACTTGTGATGGGTTGTTTGCTGCCCATGGCTACCGGCCGTTTTGAATCGACCACAATTGGACGCGGCTTCCGTTTCTCTTGACTGATGAGTATCATTACAGTTATCCAGGTAATCAACGCATTAAGCAGCAAATGAGAAACCACCCGCCATACACCGACCACGCCGCTTAAGGCAAGTATTTTCTCCAATAGAGCTGTTGCAATGACTAATGCAAATGAAAGTGGAACTAATAATTTCCACGCGAAATCCATTAATTGATCAATGCGTACACGCGGCAAAGAAGCTCGCACCCACAGAACAACAAAATATACAAAGAACGCTTTTATTGTGAAATAAAAGAAACCCAAAATGGGGTACAGTTCTGCCCAGGGACCTTGCCAGCCGCCTAAAAATAAAATTGCCACCAAAGCAGACATGGTAAAAGAATGTAAAAATTCCGCTACAAAGAAGAAACCAAATTTAAGTCCCGAATATTCAATATGGTGTCCGGCAATAATTTCCGATTCAGCTTCCAGCAAATCGAATGGTGCTCGCCCCACTTCTGCCTGAGCAGCAATGAAAAAAAGCAGCGCAGCTAACGGCGCCATAACCACATACCATACTTGCTGAGCTTTGACGATATCATTTAGTCCCATTGAACCTGCTAGCATGACTGGAACGAGCATGACAGCCACCATTGGCACTTCATAGGAAATCATCTGCGCTATTGTTCGTAATGCACCGATTAAGGCATACTTATTGTTTGAAGACCAGCCGGCCATAAAAATGGCTATTGTCCCTAATGCCCCAACAGCAATCAAATACAACACCCCAACATTAAGATCAGCACCGACAACCGTAGTAGAATAAGGAATTACAGCCCATAGTAGAATGACTGAACAGGTAACTAAAATTGGAGCCAAGTTATAGACAATTACATCTGCCCCTTCAGGGGTAATATGTTCTTTGGTGAAAATTTTTATCATATCCGGGATGGTTTGCAATAAGCCATAAGGACCCACGCGGTTAGGTCCAAAGCGGCTTTGGAATCTGCCAATTACTTTCCGCTCGATGATAATTAAAGCCACCACCAACAGCAGCATTGCTGTTGAAATAATGGCAGAACCAAGCAAGGACATGATGATATCCACTACCAACGGAGCCAAACCAAACCCAGAAAGAACTCCTGCTAACCATTGAGCAACAAAACGTACTGGATCTATTAAAAAGTCCATTCTGATCTCCTAATATTCACCTTTCACACTGGAATTTGCTGTGGTTACACCCATTCTAAGGCACCTTTTCGCCATAAATTCCACAAAGCACCTATCAGAATAAGGATGAAAAGTGCACCTTCAAGCACACCAAAAAGGGTTAGTTGGTTATAAGCAACTGCCCAAGGAAATAAAAATACCACTTCAACGTCAAACACAAGAAAAATTAGCGCATAATGGTAATATTGTGCCTTAAAGGGGACATGCGTCTCTCCGTATGTTTCAACGCCGCATTCATATATTTTGCTTTTTAAGGGGTATGGTTTGCGGGGAGATAAAAAGTAAGCAATAAGGATTGGTGCTCCAGGGAAGATCGCAACAATGAGTAAAAATATACCTATGTACAACCAATCTACTGTCATACGCACACTCCATCGTTTAGGATCAATGAGGACAAAACCAAGTGCGCTTCCTCCAGCGGTAACGCAACGGGTGTAATTGTACCATAACCAGTTATCTTTTGTAAACTTTAATTTGTCTATTAAACAGAAACAAAGGTAAAATTAACTTGCTTATGGTCAATTCAAATTTTTTAGAATCACAAACAAAAAATTTGCAGTCAGCACTTCAACAACTTGTTGATGCACTTTCAGAATTAGATCTGATAGCCCAAAAAGAGAGGACCAATCTCCTTCGCCACCCATCCGATCTGATTTCACAAGCTCTTGACACCTTTACAGAACTATCTCAGCAGCTGGAGAAAGTACAAATTGAGCTGATCAACCTACGCGCATTAGCTGAAATCAGCCAAGTCGTTAACTCCTCCTTAGAAGTCAATGAGGTGCTGCGTATTGTCATGGATACGATCATTCGTCTTACGGGAGCCGAGCGCGGTTTTCTCATGCTTAAATCCCCTCAAGGGGCTATGGAAATGAGAATAGCCCGCAATTGGGAACAAGAAACCATCGCTGCCAATGATTTTGAAATCAGCCGCACTGTTATTCAACGCGTAAACAGCAGCGGACAGCCT
Source organism: Anaerolineales bacterium (assembly GCA_034429745.1). GTDB lineage: Bacteria > Chloroflexota > Anaerolineae > Anaerolineales > DRKV01 > JBAXBF01. The sequence continues at coordinate 26,057 of DAOUFY010000151.1, read as the reverse complement.
GTCTTGACAACCAATGCCCAAGAAGACCCGCGTTTTGAGACTCATGAATCCGTCATTGCTTATAACCTGCGCTCCATACTTTGTGTACCCCTTAAAGTAAAAGGTGAACTGACTGGTGTAATCTATGCGGATAATCGTTTCCGCAGCGGCATTTTTACCGAACAGGAATTAGACTTATTGACAAGCTTTGCCAACCAAGCCGCAATAGCCATTGAGAACGCACGGCTGTTTGATTCAATAAAAAACACGTTATCTGAAGTATCCGAATTAAAAAACCTTATGGATAATGTATTCTCGTCTATGGTCAGTGGCGTCATCACAACCAATACCGAAAACCTCATTACCCTTTGCAATCAGGCAGCCCAAGCAATTTTAGAGAAACCAATAGCTGAAATTTTAGGCAAACCCCTCGATCAGGCAATAGCTCATCTTACCCCGGCCCTTTCACCTATTACACAAAAAATTCTCGCTGAAAACCGCTCATTGGTAGGGTTAGAAGCCGTCTATTCCAAACCAAATGGCGAGCAAGCTTACTGGCGATTAAACCTCTCCCCCTTAAAAGATGCCAATTCCGAAACTCAAGGTGTTGCTCTTGTTTTCGATGACCTCACCGAGAAAAAAGCCCTTGAAGCCCAACGCTCACTGTTCGAAAAAATGGTATCCCCACAAGTCATTTCGCAATTAGATCCCATTCATCTGCGCTTAGGTGGAAGGCGAACTGAGATCAGCATCTTATTTGCCGATATCCATGGCTTTACCCAATTCAGTGAAAATTTAGAGCCGGAAGAATTGGTCAATGTGCTCAATCAGTATTTAGCTGTAGCTGCTGATGCAATTCTTGCTCATGGAGGCACCATAGATAAATTTATGGGGGATGCTGTAATGGCATGGTTCAACGCTCCTCTGCCGCAGCCTAACCACCCTCTGCAAGCCGTCAAAGCAGCTCTTGCCTTGCGCCAAGCATGCCATCAGCTTGCCCAATCCTTTCCGCCCGAAAAACAGCTTAATTTCGGCATTGGCATTCACTGCGGAGATGCTTTGCTTGGCCTCATCGGCAATGAACAGCGGATTGAATATACCGCCTTAGGGGACAGTGTCAATACGGCAAAGCGCATTCAAGAGAATGCTGCGAATAATCAAATTCTCATCAGTGAAACTGTCTTTCAAAGGTTAAAGGAATACATTATGGTAAAATCAGCTCCGCCATTGCAAGCTAAAGGGAAAAAAGAACCCATTATTGTATATGAAGTGCTTTCTTTGCGTTAATTAGTTATATATTAAGCTGCTCATCCGGCCCAAGCCATTCATAAACGTCAAAATCAACCCTTCCTTCGTCATCGAAAGCTACCCCCTCAGCTTCCAATAACTCGCGCTGAAGCGCATTCCCCCAGCCATCTCCATGAACGCTGATTTTCCCTTGAGCATTGATCACTCTCTGCCATGGCACATCCTCTTGCAAGGCTGTTTTTTTCAAGGCGGCTAAGGCATAGCCTACCATCCGCGGCGTACAGCCCTTTCGTGTAATCTGCCGTACTAATGCGGCAACTCGTCCATACGTCGTTACTTTTCCGCTCGGAATCATTCCCACGATAGTATAAATGTGAGAATATAAGGAAGGTTCTTCATTTCCTTTTAACTCATCCATCTTCTAACCCTTACAAGCTGTGATACCCAATAAAAATGCTTGACCCGCCATATTCCATTTGATGTTGATTAACCCTTTTTTGATACTTCATTATATAGTTTTAATCTCCAGAGTACCATACCAAAGGTATAATTACCCAACAATAAAAACACCGCTTTAGGGGAAAATGCAATGTTCCAATTCCTTACAGAGGAAGAGATTCGGCTACGCCTTTCGCAAAAAGATGACGATCAGGAAAGGAAAATCATCCTTAGCGATCATCTCATTGAAACAAATCCCAATAAAAATCAATCAGCTCATGCGAATTATAAGAACTCAATTCGTCCGGCCGCAGTACTTGTTCCCCTACTAAAAGCTGACAATGAGTGGCACATGCTTTTTATCCGCCGGGCTGAGGTGGCATTTGACCTGCACAGCGGACAAGTAGCTTTCCCGGGCGGTGGTTCAGAAAATCATGAAAGCCCCGTCGAGACCGCCCTGCGGGAAGCAAATGAAGAAATTGGGCTGCAGGCAAATGATGTTAAAGTTTTAGGCAAGCTCATTCCCATTCAAACTGTCAGCGGTTATATCATCACTCCCGTTGTCAGTGTTGTTCCTTACCCTTATCCCTTTAAGCCGGCGGCCTCTGAAGTGAGTGAAATTTTTACTATCCCCCTATCCTGGCTAGCAGACCCTAAACATTATGAAGAGCGGGATGTCGTGCTTGAAATTCCTTTTCAGGGAGAAATTCACCTAGAGCCGCTGCGAGTTATCTACTACATTCCCTATCAAGGCAAAACTCTGTGGGGAGCTAGTGCCCGTATTGTTCATCATTTGCTGGCTAAGTTAAAGGAATAAAAAAGCAGGCATGCTTTCTTTACATGCCTGCCTTCGAGAGCGGGATTTGTAGAAAAGAAACCTACTCTTCCTTTTCTTTCTCCTTTTTGCCTTTTTCAACCACCTCAGGTTCAGCTGCACCGACCTCTTCGGTAGTAACTTCTTCACCCGCCGGCACAGTAATTTGGACGACCATTTCATGCGGTGGTGTCAAGATCGTTACTCCTGAAGGCACCGATAAATCCTCCACATGAATGGATTGCCCAATTTTCACCAACGAACTAATATCTACAGGAATTACATCCGGCAGATCCTTCGGAAGACATTCAACTTCAACCTCGGTTACGCCGGTAACCAGCACACCGCCAAAATCGGTAACCGCAGGTGAACTCCCCACAAGCTCTATCCTTACTTCTGTGCGCAGTTTCTCAGTCATCGAAACGGCTAAGAAATCAACGTGAGTTAAATTACCCAAAATGAAGTTGCGCTGTTTATCGCGCAGCAACACTGGGTATTCCTCACCGTCAATATCTAAAGTTACAATATGCGATGAACTGAGCTGCGATAAGGGACGGTTCCACTCCTTATCATTTAGCATAATGGGGATAGGTGTAATATGTTTGCCATAGACAATGCCGGGCAGCATTCCCTGTCGGCGCAGGGCGCGCACCTGTTTTCCGATTACAGTGCGCTTGGTCGCTTTAATCTTTAGTTGTTCTGCCATAACATCCTTCCTCGGAGCGCCTCTCACCCTTGTTTAAGGGTTACCCTCGCTCTCCGGTTATGCCATCTTTTGGCATAGAGGGTAAATCCGGTCTCCACCGGTGGAAATAAGTGAATGGGCGCGGAGGGACTCGAACCCACGACCTCACGGATGTGAACCGTGCGCTCTGACCAGCTGAGCTACGCGCCCAATTCTCTAGGTTAAAGTTCTCAAGCCTCTGTTGTGTGGGTAACATTATAACACCTTTTCTTTCAGCAAACAAGGTCTCATGCCGTCTTTCTTTGGAATTGTTTTGGGCTATGATATAATTCTTTTGGGCAGTTGTTTTTCCGCGGCATAAAATGGGAGGAGGGTAAAATGGCTAAAAAAGTATTGGGGGTTGTCGAGCTTGAATGGGTCTGCCCAAGCTGCCAAACCAAAAATAAGGGTTCCCAGCGGACGTGCATCACCTGCGGTGCACCGCAGCCAGAGAACACTGAATTTCAACAAGTTCAAGGCAATGAATTAGAGACAGGTGAAGAGATTGCCGCCGCGGTTGCCAGCGGGGCAGATATTCATTGTGCCTATTGCGGCACTCGCAACCCGGCTTCAGCAGCTGTTTGCAGCCAATGCGGCGCAGACCTTACCCAAGGCAAAGCCCGGCAGGCCGGAAAGGTACTTGGGGCATACCACGCGGAGAAAGCAGCTGAAATAGCCTGCCCTCATTGTGGCTCTTTAAATCTACCTAACGCCGCCCGCTGCGCTCAATGTGGCGGAGACCTGCCGCAAGCACCAACAGCGGTTTCGCAGCCGGCTTCTCCTCAGACAGCTTCATCTTTGCCCGCACAAATTACCGCAAAACCTGTTATAGCAGCCCTCATCCTTGTAGCACTGCTCCTCTGCGGTTTGCTTGGCTGGTGGGCAATTGCAGCCAACCGAACTGAGGCAATGGTGGGCACTCTTCAAGGGGTGCAGTGGCAGCGAGTTATTGAGATCGAAGCGCTAGTGCCGGTTCAGCATGAAGCTTGGAAAAATGAAATCCCCTCTGAAGCAAATCTCGGTACATGCGCCCCAAAACAGCGCTATATCTCCGATAATCCTCAAACTCAATCTACTGAAGTCTGCGGCACGCCTTATACCATTGACACCGGCACGGGAAAAGGAGAAGTCGTTCAGGACTGCCAATACCTAGTTTATGATCTTTTCTGCAACTATACCCAACTAGAATGGAGAAAAGATCAAGAAGCCGTGTTGCAAGGCAAGGATTACAACCCCATTTGGCCGCAGCCATCTATTCAAAGCGGAAAACAGCGCCTTGGCGACAAAATGGAAACCTACATTATCAACTTTGATGTTGATGGAAAAACTTACTCCTATGAAACAAGCGACTATGCTCTCTTTGAGCAAACCAAATCCACCCAACGCTGGCGGCTGAACATAAATTCTTTCGGTCAAGTTGTCTCGGTAGAAGCGATTAAGTAATACCAATATCGAGTTAATACTCACCTGTCATTTGCTTTTTGCCGTTTGTGCAGCACATCATAAAGAATAATGCCGGCCGCAACGCTCAAGTTGAGTGAGGTCGTCTTGCCCAGCATCGGCAGGCTGACGACGCTTTCACAAGCCGCGCGTTGATCTTCCGTAAGCCCTTCGCGTTCACTGCCAAACAATAGAATCAAAGGAAAAGGATATTCTGTTACTTCAAAAATGCTCTTTTCCGCGTGTGCTGAAGTGCCAATAAGATGATAACCGTGCTTTTTAACCCATAACCGCAAATCTTCCAGCGTAGTGGCAATCAAAGGGTGCCAAAACAAGGCGCCCATAGAAGCTCGCACCAACGACGGATGGGTCATTTCCACACAAGGCTGCGTCATAATCACCCCGCTCGCACCGACTGCATCCACCGTGCGTAAAATTGTACCCACATTGCCAGGGTCTTGGGGATTCACTAGGGCAACTCCCCAATTGAAATTTTGTGGGTTCGCGTCGAATAAATTGTATTCTCTGCGATGGATTACCGCCAACACCCCCTGCGGGTTTTCTTTTTGAGCTAAAGGTTCAAAAACAGATGGGGTTACTTGATAACACGGAATGCCCTTATTCATTAGCTTTTCAATGATTTGCAGGGCATACTCGCTGTTCAGCAGCGCCGGCGAAAAGATAATGCTTTCAAACTTTGCCCCGCTTTCCCATGCTTGTCCAATCGCATGAATGCCTTCAACAATATATAAACCCTTTTTCTGACGCGTCTTCTTATGGAGCAAAGCGCGTATCTGCTTTAATTGTTTGCTGGAAGGGGTAAGAAGCTTAGCCAATGGTCTTTTTCCTTTTGCTTATAAGCTTAATGCAAGTTGTGGATTTCGTCAAATGATGACTGCATCATATAGCTCCCCTACTCAAGCTTGAAGCTTTATGTTATGCTTTTATAAATAACAATGAGAAAGTGGATGTTTTTACTTGTAAAAGCCAGCTTGCTAGGCTTGCTATGTTGCTGCTCAGCCTGCACATCATCTAATCCAGCGCCGGCAACTCTTCTGCCGTTATCCCCCACTGCAGCTGTTCAACAGCCAACCCTTTCCAACGCTACACCAACACCAGAAGATATCAATAGCACTTCACTTAATGAACAGCCGTCAACCCCTACAGAGACTGCCCTTTCTGAACTACCAACAGAAAATTCAATAACAAACTCAGAGATCCCTGCTACGGAAACAACAGAAGTTTCGGATCAGGAAAACGCTTCACAGCTGCCGGCTTTTGATCGTTTTGTAGATCAAGTAAAAACTGGAGATCCTAACCAACTTGTTGGAGTCTATATTGAGAATGTACTTGCGTTGCGAGTGGTACAGCAGCCGCCGGATGACGCCAATTATGTATCCAATGTAAATGGCGTGGCAACCCAATTCATGCTGCCTTATCAAATCAGCGGGAATATTGGGATATTAGCTCATAATTATTTATCCGGCAGCCTTTTTTTTGACATTAAAGTCGGCGATATAGCTCAATTGGTGTATGGAGACGGTAATGTTGCTGAGTATGTCGTCAGCGAATACCATGAATATCAAGCTCTTACTCCCGACAGCCCGAACAGCGATTTTATTGATTTGACCACCGGCGAAAAACTTTCTGCCGGCGAATTGTTCAACCGTATCTATACCGGCTCACACCGTCTTGTATTTCAAACCTGCATCGCCCAAGATGATATAGATACCTGGGGCAGACTTTTCGTGATATCCTTTCCATATTGACCGTACCTTTTATGCAAGGTATAATTCAAATAAGGTTGGAAAAGAGGCAAATTTGTTTTGGATTTTATGACAATAAAGAATAAGCTCATTGACTTGATAGTCTGCCCCATTCTTATTGCAATCGAAGAAAGAAGGAGGGAATTGTGTTTTTGCCATATTTTTACCGCGTTATTCAGCGTTCTTGGTGGCTGATCGCACTATCAGTCCTTGGAGCTTGGACGATTTCGCTCACCATATCTTTTCTTACAACACCTATCTACCGCGCACATGCCTCGCTCATTGTCTTTCCAAATGCCAACCTAACCAGCAGCCGCGATGTTGTAACAAGCCTTGATACGTTAGATAAGCGCTCCATCACTTCCACGTATGAAGGCATTCTTACCAGTGAGCGAATCTTCAACGATACCGTAAAATCGCTCAACCTGCCCGAAAACGAAAAAACACTCTATAAGCGATACACCGTCGTAAAGCCCGATTCCAACACCATTGACCTTTATGTTGAAGGGACAGAACCTAGCTTGGTAGCGAAAATAACCAATGGCTTAGGGGAAAACGGCATTCGCTATATCAAGGGCATTTATCAAGTATTTGATATTGCCTTTCTTGACCAAGCGTCTCCGCCCAAGGCTCGGTACAAGCCCGAGGCATTAAAGGATGGGGGAATAGCAGCAGCCATTGGCTTGTTGATCGGCCTCTTTTTATCTATTGTCGTTGATCAGCTGCGCGAACCTTTCGAGGCACTGCGGCGCCGTTCAATTACCGATAAACTCAGTGGAGCTTTTACCCAAACTCACTTCCGGCGGCTCATTGACCAAGAGATTGCAGCAAACCCTACAGAACCGCTCTCTCTTGCTCTCTTGGAACTTGAAGGCATGCAAGAGCTGCTGCAGGTAATTCCGGAGCCCATACTTTCTCAGCTTTTGCATAAGGTTACAGATATCCTGCGCAAACAGCTGCGTGGCAATGACATTGTCGGCAAATGGATTGGGGCAAGATACGCCCTCTTGCTGCCCGGCACGCCCGGCAAAGCTGCAGCAAGAACTATGGAACGCATTCGCCAAGTGCTCACCGAACCCATCTCTTTAGAGGCATTTTCCGAATCGATCCAACTAAACCCCTGCATTGGACTCACCGAACGGCTTGCTGAAGATGAGCCCAGTTCGCAGCTTATTCAAAGAGCAGAAAATGCTTTGGAGCAGGCAAAACAATCCGAACAAAAACTCGTGTTTTATGCCCCGGCGGATTTAGAAGGAGTATCATGATGAGCAGAACAAGTTTGCTTCATTGGGCAGCACTCTGCAGTCTTCTTGCAGCCCTCTTTTTTCCATTGGTATCTATTTATCCTCTTTCTACCCATGCAGCCAACTACCCCTATTCGGTTCAGCCTGCAAAAGCTGCTGAATCGGATGAAAACCGCATCACGTTGGCACAGCTAGCCTCTGCCTCGGGGCAGCCCGCTCAGTTTTCCCCCTTGCAAACCCCTATGGATAGCTTGCTGTTCCAATTCAGTCTGCCGCCGGAATGGGAACTTGAAGGAGAAACGAAACTTGAGCTTAGCTTAAACAGTCTTATTGCCAGCATGATGCCCTCTCAGGGAGAAATAAACTATGAACAAATTGTCGGCGGCACTTTAGCTATACTCATCAATGGCAAGACGATTGAAACTCTCCCTATTCAAGGCAACGGCAAAAAGAATTTCACCCTACAGCTGCCGGCGGATGTTTGGCAGAATAATGTTGACAATCCTTTCAATACTCTCGAACTGCGCTGGGATGCTAGTTTGTCTTGTAACTACAATTTGCTTGCTACCGTAACCATTGACCCAGAATCAAGCTTATGGCTGCCGCACCGCTTGAAACCCCTTGAATTGGATATCTCTCAGTTTCCAGCGCCATTGATCATTGAACATGCTTTTTCCCATCCTTCCATTACCATCATTCTTCCTGATCAACCAAGCGCTGCAGAACTTGAATCTGCGTTCACCATTGGGGGCGGCTTATCGCAGCTTGCCCGCGGCTTAACCGCCATTGAATTATCCACCCCGGCACAAATAGCTGAACAACAGCTTGCCCAAAATCACCTCATCATTGTGGGAAGTGCCGGGCAATCCCCTCAGCTGCAAGAAAAACTCTCTTCAGCATTGCCGGGTAAACCCGCCGCACATGAAGCTGTACTCGCGCTTCTTCCTTCTGCGTGGAATGCCAGCCGCGCTATGCTGCTTCTGCAGGCTTCAGACGATCAGAGTCTGATCAAAGGGGCTCATGCGGTCAGCAGAGCCAAGTTGCTCGCCTCAGAACCGAAAACGGTCAGCATCATTCAGCAAACGCAAGAACAAAAAGCTCCTTTGCCATTTGCTGAGGACACCACTTTTGCTGCCTTAGGGTTAAAAGATACCACCATCAGCCGTTTTGGGACAACGACAATTCAAATTCCCCTCAATATTCCGCCAGATATTAAAATAGGTGCAGAAGCATACCTTGACCTTGTCTTCAACCACTCCCAAGTTGCGGATTATTTGCGCTCCGCCATTGTGGTAAGGCTGAACAACATCCCCATCGGCAGCGTGCGTTTCAGCGACAGCACCGCAGGACTAAGCACCATGCGGGCAATGCTGCCTCCCACCGTCATTCGTCCCGGACAAAACGATCTGCAGATCCAAGTTGATCTCTACCCGCGGCAGCTTTGCTCTGACGAGCGTTCGGAGAACCTTTGGGTAACCATTTTCTCCAACTCCTTCCTGCATCTGCCTGCAGTCCGTGAGGCTTCGGCGGCTGCCCCCCAAATAACGTTCGGGAACTACTCATCCCTTTTCAGCAATCCGCAGCAGGTCGCGATTCTCCTGCCTAAAAACCGTCCGGCTGCTTTTCAGGCAGCTTTTCGGCTAAGTCAAGCCCTCGCGGCAGTCAGCCGCCCAGCTTATCAATCCCCGGCTGTTCTACCAACAGATTCTTTGCCCTCCCAAATAACAGCTCAAAACCATCTTCTCTTGATTGGCTTGCCGCAGGACTTTTCCCAACTACCGCAGCCGCAAGCTTATATCTTATCCTTCTTCGGCAAGGATAACCTGCCCAGCCAAACGATGCAATCTATCCTTCCCTTTAAAGTCTCTTCCAAAGAAAAACTGGGGTATCTTGGCATTCATCAAACCGGCAATCAAACGTTGCTTTTCATTTCAGGGTCTAATGATGACGCATTGAACAATGCTGTAACTGCCCTGCTTAATCCCCGTCATCAAGAAGAGCTGAGTAAAGGCAATTTCGCTGTCATTCAAGGAAACAAAATCATCACCGTCAATCTTTCCCCCGAAGCAAGGCAGCCGCTGGAACCCCAAGGTGAAGCCGGAGTTCAAGCAAAACCAAGCAGCGGCAGCGCAGAATCCAATCTGCCAAGTGCCGCAGAACTCGACCCGAACTATAATAAACCAGAGCCTTGGCTGCTGCCTGCCATCCTAGCCTCGATAGGTTTGATTCTGCTCATACTTTTCTATAAAATTTACTCTTCGGTTACGCGAAACTCCAAAAAACAACGATTATAACCAATGGAGAATCAAAAAGAGAAGACACCAATCGGTGATGAACAGCAAATTAAAATTCTTGGTGCCACGCTTAACGAGAGTTTAGAATTGACGAAAGTGCTCCAAATGACGGTTGACGCTGCTTGTCAGTTAATCCCGGCAGCCCAACGAGCTGTATTCCACCTCTATGATGAAAAAGATGGGGTGCTGAAACCCATTTCTGTCAGCGGGGAGATCGATCATCATGTTCCCTCGCTTTCCATGCGGATTGGGGAAGGAATTGCCGGCAATGTTCTGCTAGAAGGGCAATTATCCAATGTGGCTGATGTGCGTCAGGATAACCGCTATGCTCCAACTTCCCCTGCCCAACAACCCCCTCTGTCGCTGCTTGTTGCACCTGTGCAGCGCAGCAACCGAAAATATGGCACCATCAGCATCCAAAGCCGGCATGCCAATGCCTTCACCAAAAGAGATGAAAACCTTTTGATGGAATTTGCCCAATATGCTTCTATTGCGATTGAAAATGCTTGGCTTTATGAACAAGCCAATCAGCACCGGCGTTGGGCAGAAGCTTTGCTGGACGCTACTGCAATGATGACCCGCAGCTTAGACCCCGATAAAGTATTGGACGCCATTTTGGATCAAGTTGCCCAAGTTGCCCCAGCTCGCAGTCAATATATTATGCTCATTCAGGATGAAAAAGCTTCAATTGTCCGCTATCGAGATAAAGATGGGATTGTCGAACAACTGCCCCGGCAGTCCATTGTGCAGCCCTCCGTCAGTTCAAGCCCCTTCTCGGATGTTATGGATAGCGGAAAGCCCTTTGTCGAGCCGCTTGTGCACACCCCCCCAAATTGGGTAGCAGCAGCGGACCGCGACTGCCTGCGCTCTTATGCCGTACTGCCGCTTAAGACAGGTGAGCAAGTAAGCGGATTTCTCATTGTTCTCAGCGATCAGCCGAATGCTTTCGATGAGAACCTTATTTTTCATCTGCGCATTTTTGCCGATCATGCCTCAATTGCCTTGTATAATGCCCAGCTTCATGCACAGCTAAAAAAAGCCTTGGAACACGAAACGGAGATGCGCAATCACATGCTGCAGCAGGAACATCTCGCTGCCATGGGACGGATGGTCTCCCTAGTTGCCCACGCCCTAAACAACCCTCTTCAAGCCTTAATCAACAGCATCTACTTAGCCGGCCAAGAAATACCCGCAGATTCCGCGGCGCATGAATTTTTAAAATTCGCCCAAAAAGACATTCACCGCCTTTCCAGCCTCATTGCGCAATTGCGCGAAGTCTATCGCCCAAGTACATCAGACAAAAAAACCACGCTCTCCCTTAAAAGCTTGCTGCAAGAAACCTATCATCTGATTGAAGCTCAGCTGCCCCCTCAGCATATCCAATGGGAAGTTTCGGAATTCCCTGACGATGTGATGATTGAAGGCGTGCAATCCCAAATCATCCAGTGCTTTCTCAATATTTGTCTTAACGCAATCGAAGCGATGAAAGATGCTTCTCAAGGCAGAATATTCGTTCAATGCACACCGCACCCTAGCGAGCCCTTGATTGGAATTTCCTTCCAAGATACCGGCAAAGGTATTGCGGAAAATGACCTCCCCAAAGTCTTTGATCCGTATTACTCCACAAAATCCACCAAAATTGGTTTAGGTTTAACGGTGTGCAGAGAAATTGTACGCCAGCATAATGGTAAAATAGAAATACAATCAACCGTAGGGCGCGGCACTACAACGACGGTGTGGTTTCCAATCAATCATTCAATTCAAGCCTCATTCAAAGGAGGATGACAGCTATGGCGGATAATAAAGGCACAATATTGATCATAGATGATGATGACAGCTTGCGAACAACGTTAGCCTTAATTTTGCAGAAAGCCGGCTACAAAGTTACGACCGCCGAAAGCGCAGAAGCTGCTTTATCCATTTTGCAAGTTGGCTGCTGCTATGATTGTGCCTTTCTGGATCTGAAAATGCCCGGCATGAATGGTATTGATTTGCTTATGCACTTAAAAGATCACTATGCCGATATGCCGGTCCTTATCCTTACCGCACATGCCACCTTAGATACCTCCATTCAAGCCTTGCGCTACGGAGCTAAAGATTACCTTATCAAACCTATTTCTCCTGAAGAAGTGCTGCAGAAAGTAGAGAAAGTCCTTGATGATAAAGATCACCCCCGCAAACGGCGCGAGGTTGTCTCAAAAATTCAAGATTTGCTCGAGCAATTAGGTGAGATTAAACAAAAGACGCAAACATCTGATGATATGATTAACAGCATCATTCAAAACGATCCGTTGCGGTTTTTAAGGCGCGGCCATTTTGTGCTGGATTTGGAAACAAAAAGGGTTACTTTTGTTGATCAGATTTTAGATATCTCTCCCACGTCGTTTGATTATTTAGCCGTACTTATCCGCCATGCGCCGAACCCTGTATCTTATGAGACGCTTGTGATGGAAGCTCAAGGCTATCATGTTGAACCGGACGAAGCGCGTGATATTGCCCGCTGGCGCGTGCACGAATTGCGCAAGGTGATTGAAGATGATCCGCGCGAACCCAAATACGTTCTCACTGTCCGCGGTTATGGCTATCAATTAGCCGAATAGCTGAATGATCTGCCAAACAATCCTGCACTTAAAAAGCAGCTGTTCATAGGTTTTTCTGTGAACAGCTGCTTTTATTATGGTACCTAATGGGTTAAACCTAAACGTTTGGGAACAATTTATTAAGGTAGGCTTGACGACTGCTGCAGCCGCAATCCTTGCCGCTAAGTTGGGTATATAATTCTGAAAGTTTATCCAGCTTGGTAGCGTGAGTAAAATCCGCAATGCGATCGCCTAAGCCTTTACCGGCTCGCAGCCCGCTTCGGACAGCTAGGCTGCTGCATGAGTTGGGTTCTTTTCCTGTGATCTCGTGCATAAGTTGTTTTTACTCCTCAGCTGTTTGGAGTATAGCACAACCGCCCTCGCTGAGGCTACCGTAAGGTTACGGTAATTTTCAAGAACCGCTTAAGGCTTTCACCAGCTCGCGGCAAAAATCGGGGATGTCTGCAACTACCCGGCCCCATACAATGTTGCCGTCTCGGAAGGCAGGTTCATCCACCCACTCCGCCCCGGCATTGATCAAATCATCCTTAATGCCAGTAGAGCCGGTTGCCTTATGCCCTTTGAGAATTCCGGCAGAAATGAGCACCGAGCCGGCATGGCAGATTGCCCCAATAATTTTCCCTTGCTCATAAGCGTCCTTTACTAGCTTGAGAATAGCCGCGACGCGGCGCATTTTATCCGGCGCATGCCCACCGGGAACGATCACCGCATCAAATTGGCTGGCATTTACTTCAGCAGCCGTGATATCCGCACTGGCTTCCAGACATGTTTTGCCGCGGTAGGTGGTTTTCTTCTCACCGACGACAACGACTTCCGCCCCCTCTTCTTTCAACCGCATCAGCGGCACCCAAAACTCCAAATCCTCAAAACCTTCACCGATAAGATAAGCGATCTTTTTCCCTTTGAGTTTCATTTTCCTAACCTCACCAATAAGCTAAGTTCTTTCCAAATAAATGGCAAGACAATTGCCCCGCCTGCCATCAATACACCTAAACCATACCCGGCAGCAATAATCCTGCGATCAGGGTAAAAGGGCACCCAATTCAACACGGCAAACACGAAAAACCCGCCCAAAAGAGAAGCAAGAATAACGCGGGGCAAGATATCCCAGATCCGAATGACACTCGGCAGCTTGCGATTTAATAAATACAGCAGCAGGAGTGCCTCCAACGTAAAGGCGGTTACATTGGCTAAAGCAATGCCCACAAAGCCCATCACGGAAGTGTAGAAAATGGCACAGCCCAGAAAGACAACCACCATAAGGGCTGCAGCATAAAGCGGCACGCGTGCATTCTGTTGTGCATAGAAAGAACGCGAAGCAATTTCCAAAAGTGAGTGCCCTAACAGTCCTAATAAATAGGCTTGGGTGGCTAAAACTACCCGATCCGTTCCGCTGGGATCGAACCCCAGCACACCCACCAGTGGTTTTACCCCAACGGCAAGCAGCACACTCACCGGCACCGAAAGCGCAATTAACACTCTCAGTGCCTTATTTAACGTCGCTTTGAAATTATCCATCTCACCGCGCGCCACGTATTCTGAAAGCGTGGGCAGCAGCACAATCGCAATGGCAGTCCCAATCAGCGTCTCGGGCACCTGCATAATGAACCAGCCATAATTCAAGGCAGATACTGAACCCTCTTCCAAGCGTGAGGCAAGGTTATCGCGGGCAACAAAATAGGTTTGAATAAACAGCATCGTCAGCACGCGTGGACCCATCAAGTAAAGCACCTTTTTTACCCCCGCCGACCGCAGGTCAATTAACGGCACCCAATGGAACTGATATTTGATCAACCCCGGAATTTGAATGCAGAGGTGCATGATCGCGCCCAAGATCACCCCATACACCAGCCCATAAATGCCCATGCCAAAAGCGGGAAAAGTGAAACCGCCGATTTGATGCCCTTGCTGAGGAGCGAGAATCCACACCCCAAAAATCTGCCCGAGGTTGTAAAACAGCGGCGCCATGGCAGGCAGGAGAAAATGCTGATTAGCCTGCAGTCCTGCCATCACTAAGCCGCTGATAGAAAACAGCAGAATGGCTATTAGATCCAAGCGCATTAAGTTAACCGTAAGCTGTTTTTGCGCTTCCGGAAAGCCTGGGGCAATGATGAACTCTACCATTGGGCGGGCAAAGATGATAATGATCAAAGAGAGCACGCCGGTAACAATGAAGGCTAAATTAAGGATCTGCGAAAACAAGTGCCATGCCTCTCTGCGTCCCTGCTTTTCCATATATTCTGAAAGCACAGGGATCAAGGCGACGCCTAACGCCCCTCCAGAGATGAGGGCAGAGAGCAAATCGGGAATATTATTGGCAGCGTTGAAGACATCAATGTCATACGTCAAGCCAAACTGACGCGCCACCAGCACTTGGCGCAGCAGCCCCATTACTTTATCAATACCAAAGAAAAATGCAAGAATAAGGGAGGATTTAAATATGTGTGACATGCGCCTAGTATAGCACGGCTTCTAAGAATTCACAATCACCATTTTTTCCTAAAGCTACATTCATGCGTTGGTTTCAACCCGTCTTTTTCCATTGCACTTGCTTCCCTTGGTGCTGGCTGAGAATATGGTTTTCACGCTCAAAACCTAACACCAATGCCTTGCATTCACTGCACTTGTAAATACACATATCGCTCTGCGTGTCTATGGTAATCAGTAGCTCATCTGTCTCACCGCCTATCTTGGCTTCCCCAGTTTTCTCTGCCATCAGTTTATCTTCTTCACCGTTCGGTCCTGCTTGCTTGGCTTTTGTTGCTATTGGTTCGCCTGCCTCAGCGGCTTTGGCGGCTTCTTTTGTCTTTACTCCCATTGGCTCGCCCATTTCTTGGGATGCCCCCTGCGTTTTTATTTCAAGGGCAGCCGCGGGCTGCCTTTCTCCTTCAGGCAAGCCTAGGTCAATCTCCTTCAGCCGCTCCCAAGCTTCGAGGATCAATCGCCGCGTGCGGTACTCTCCAAAAGCTTTCATCTCTTCATCCTTAAGCGCTCGGAAGGTCTGACTAGGGTAAGTGCTTTCCGCCGCTCTTTGCTTGTACCCCTCAGGCTCAAGTGCGTCCTCCACTTCTTCCTCGGGGTCTAGGACGTCCTGCAGCTCACGCGGCGTTAAATCTGCCGGGTCGAGGATGTAGCGCAGCTGCTTGTGGTTCAGCCCGTATAAGCGGGCGTAGTAAGCATCGAGCTCGGCGCGCAGGCGGGCGCGGCGCTCCTCATCCCAGCGGAAGGGGTGTGGCGAGCCATCAGCCCCAAGCGGGTTGTGGGGAAACCAACGCTGCCATTGGGCGTACCCAACCTCATTCAGCACATCTTGGGCATAGGGCTGCAGATCAACCGCCGTATAAGAAAGCTCCAGCACGCGCGGCACAATAAACTCCAGCTCAGCCGAGCGATAAGCCGCCGGGGGCAAGACTGGCAATTGCTTAATAATGTAGTAATCCATATGCATTCCACCGACTTTGCAGCGGGCGGTATAATCAAAACCTACGCTGTTGAGGCTGCCCAACAGGCAGGCAGTCCGTCGGGCTGTATGACTTCCCAGCAGAAGTGCAGCTGTATTACCTACCCCTGCTTTTGGCAGCAAGGCACAGATTGCTGTCCGCTGATCCGTTGCCCGAGCAACATTACGCAAGGCAAGCAGCCAGCCATGCGGGTATTCTTTCAATCTATTTTCCATCTCCTTTTGGGGCACCCAATAGCGCGGCTGAACAGCAAAGTAAGGGTCCTGCTTTTCTGCCAAGCGCACATCTCTGACTTTTTTGCCCTCATAGGTTGCCCAGCGGTGGTCAAACTGCCAAAACAGCTTGGCTTCGTATAGAGGCACCGTACCATCCCGATACGTTGAAGAAAACAAACCGCTGTCATTTGTCATATGAAACATGCTTAAAAATTTAAGCTCCCAGGGGTTTTCCCTACTGCCTTCTTCTTCCAAGACGGGCAGGCGCTGATAAATATAGCGGTTGATATCCGCGTCGGCGCGGCTACGGAAGGGGGGCAGGGTGCCGCTGTTGGGGTTGAATAAGCTAAAATCAGTGCGGGCAAGGGTTACGCGGCGGCGGGCATCCTGCAGGTGCTGAACCCGCCCGGCATAGCAAACAAATTCCATTCTTTCCTGCGGCTCTGCCGTCAGCGTCAGCAGGCAAAATTTCATTCGGTTGTCTATGTCTGGAAACAATGCTTCGCGGTTTTCAAAATCCATCAGGCTGAGGAGATTGCCCTTCTCAGTAATTTCCTTAAAAAAGATCTTATAAGTATCATCCGTCGCGATTCCGGTTGGCAGGATGATGGCGGCACGGCCATTGCGGTTCATTAAGCTGCGGAAATGCTCGGCAAACAAGGCATAGGTGTTAATATCACCGCGGGCGGTCAGCGGGTAGCGGCCGCAATGGCGCATAAACTTGCTGTTGCATGCCGCGACATGTTTTGCCTCCATAAATTCCTGCCATAAGTCTGGGTTTGTTGTTTTTAATTGGTTGATCCGCTTTTCCCGCTCCGCTTTGTTTGGTGCAGCAGCAATCTGCGGGTCGCGCACCGCAAAAAATTCCAATTCCTGCAGTTTTATCCGCTCCCAGGGCGGGTTGCCCAGCACGCAGTCAAACCCTGCCCCGGCGGCAAGCGGTTCTGCAGGGTTGGTAACTAAACCCTCTTTCAGTCCAAGCCACTCGTTCGCGGCGAGAAATACCTGCGGAAATTCCAGCACCCAGTGAAAGAAACGGTTTTTTTCGCGCAGGCGTTCCACCTCTTCCAGCAGACCTGCCTGACATGGCTTGCCGCTGCGCAAGCTCCGCAGCTGTCCTTGGGTTGGTGCCGTAATTTCACCCCACCGATTTTCAGGTTGTTTTATCTTCCAGAAAAATGCCGCCGTCCACAAATCTGCGATCTGCCGCTGCCGGGCATATTCCTGCGAGGCGTTAATTCGGTGGAAGGCTTCCGCTTTGGCTTGCACTTCAGCTGCCGTATCCTGCGGCAAGGCTTCTGCCGCTTGGGCTTGTTTTGCCAGTAACAGGGCAGCTGTTTCTTCACGGCTAGCACGACCAAAGAAAAGACTTTCCTGCCCCTTGCGCTCGCTTCGGTTGCGTTTTTTCAGTATGCCGGCCGCATCTTCGTCATCGCCTTCAACCGCAACAAAAGCTTCATCGGGCACTTCCAGCTCGTTCAGATCCATCCAAGGTCCCACACCAACCAAACTGTTGCCGCACTTGATGTGGGCATCTAGAAAGGAGAGCGGTTTGCCCGCTTCAAGCGCTTCAAGCCAAAGGTTGACCTTGCATAATTCCACCGCCATCGGGTTAACATCCACCCCGTAAAGGCACTGATTAATCACATCCCGCAGGGCGCGGCGCATTTCAAGTGGGGAGGGTTCATTGCCATCGGCGCGCAGCTTGGCTAAGGCTGCTCCAATGCGGTGAGCAGCGGCAATTAAAAAATGCCCGCTGCCGCAGGCGGGGTCGCATATTTTTAATGACAGCAGTGCCTGTTCTTTGCTCTGCTTATCCCCTTTGCTCTTTAACCGAGCTTCAATCAGCGGCTCAAGCGCCGAATCGAGCAAGACGCGGATCAGGCTTGCCGGGGTGTAGTAGCTGCCGCTGGTCTTGCGCTCGTTGCCGCCTGCCGTAATAAGCTCAAAGCCGCCGCTGTTGGCATTCAGCTGTGGGTACAGCTCCAGCAAGGATTCGTAAACACTGCCGAGTTCTTCCGTGCCCAAGTTGCGGTAGTCAACCGCGCGGCGCACCTGCTCGGCTTGAATAAACGCCAAGGAGCGCACAGCAGACAGCAGCGCTTTATTGGATAACTTCGCTTGATTGAGGTCTTTCGTCGAAGTTGGGTCAAAGAGAAACCCTCCCAACCCAGCAAGCCCCAGCTGCGGACAACCTTGAGGAGAACCAAGCAGCGTGAAAATCAGCAGCAAGGCTTCATACAAGTCGTGGTGATGACTGCCGGGCTGTTTTTCAGCCAGCGCCCGCAGGCGGGTTGCAGAGTAATACTGCATGTACAGCTTCTTGGCATGCGGCGGCGCATCCGGCTTCAGCAGCAAGTCGCGGTCTTCAGCTACAAACAAAAAGAGCAAACGATACACAAGCCGTAAAAGCTGACGGTAATAATCTTGAACGGATAATTCGCCCTTCCTCAGCTTTTCTCTCAGCTCCCCATTCAAAGGATGCTGCAGGAACCCTTGTCCCAAATGTTTTATCGCTTCTTCCACTCCGTTGCGCAAGTCATCCAACGCGCGTATGCCTGTCTCTTGGGCATTCTTAAACCACTGATCCAACAGGCATTCTTCTTCCTGCGGATCCACTTCAAACCGCGAGTGATGGCAAATCAGCCACAGCAGGGCAAAATCCGCATAAATCTCCCCCTCAAACATTGTCTCAAGGTCAAATTCAAGATAAGCTTGGCGGGTAAGCGAAGCGTTTTCGCGCAAAAGCCGCAGCAGCAAGCCGTTAGAAACCATGCCCCATTGGGAAGTGGATGGATGACCGTTCCCTTGGGCTTCTTTGGCAAGGTTCAAGTATTCCTGCAGCAAACTGTGCGGGCTAAGGCGCGCCGCGCCGGCCCTGCCTTCGCTGCGCTTGTCCAACGGCAGCTTGCAGCCAACCAAATGAATGGGAACATGCTGCCAGCGATGAGAGATGGGGTAAGTTTTGCCGTCAATTTCAATCGCCTTTGAAACCGCTAAATTGCCGAACCCCAATTCTTCAAACAGCGGCAACAGCCAGCGTTCGCGGGTGAGTGTGGTGCCGCTGTCCTCCTCACTCAATTTCCCGCTTGCTTTTTTAAAGGCCGCCCAACACCCACTCAAACGATTCCACGAACGGTTTATCTCTTCCTTTAGCCGCTTTCCCTTAGGGATGTGATAACTTTTTTCATCCAACCCCGGCAGAGTGCTGTCGTTGCTGCGAATCCGCTGCAGCAAATCCATCGGCAGCAAGGAGCCCTCAGAACGGACAGCAGTAAAAAAGCTTCGGCTTTTCGTTTGCATTGTGCATCATCCTCCAGTTAAGCATGAAAATTCAAGTGCTTACAACGTATTTTCAGGGGTTTGAGCCTTCTTTCCATGTCATCAACAGTGCTGACAGTCTTTTCGCTGAACCTGCTCTCGGGTTAACGAGCCGGCAGATAGACATAAATGCCCAACACATCCGCAGGAAGCTGCGGCTCTACCTGCCGGGTGGCTACCCCTATACGCACGCGTTGGTGCGCGTCCAGCAGTTCTTGACTGCGCTGTATGGCGGATTGATCTAAGTAAGGGCGCAGAAGATCAAAGTCTTCAACCACCTTTTTAACAAAATCGCGCGCCTGATCAGGGGCGATGTTGCCGTGAGGCTCGGCAATAAGCAGGGCTTCAGCTTCCTTTTCATCCAGCCAAACGGTGTTCTGCGGGCTGCCGCTGAAGGCGAGCAAACGGGCTTCCTCTGCCAGCAAGGTCCTTTCGTTTGCCCCCCTGCCTTGAAGAATGTGATAGCGAAACCGCAGCAGCAGCAAGGTCGTCCGTTTTTCTACAGCTAAGGTGCGGATCGCGCCGCAGCGCCGGGCATTCATGAGCGCTTCTGTTTCACTTACCCGAGAATCTAAGGCGGTTTCGAGGACATAATTGGCAAGAGTTTCAACAAACGGATGCGTGCGGTGCAAGTAATACTCACCCTCTTTTACCGGCTGACTGAAAGATAAGGTGATCGTTGGCTTAGGCTTATCAACGCGCGCCGCCTGATTCAACCTTTCCTTTAATGTGGGGGGAATATCCTTGATAACTGCGCTGAGCCGATCTGTTCCATTCACCCAAGCCGGCTGAGCCCCTAAAGCATCAAGCGCCCGCTTGGCAAAACGTGCCAAGTCGGCAGCACTGCCAACTGCGGATTGCACCTCAAGCAATTCTCGCTGCACTTCTTCCACCTTTACCGTCTCTTGAGCAAACAATGTGCGCGCACGTTTTTCCCTTTGCATGGCAGATTCCCATTGGTTATCCAACTCCTTTTGACGCGGCTTAAAGAATTCTTCAAAACCATGCAACGGATCTTGGGTGATCTTTGGATCAGCTCTCAACAGCAGCCCTTCGAAAATGGCTTCGATCACTTTTTCCGTATCAAACGGTACCGGCACAGAAATGCCAAGACTGTTGCGGATTGTACGGTGTTTGCGCAGCAGAACATCCAGCACCACCCCGTCTATCTTATTATCTGTCCCATAATAGGTAATCACTCGCACCTTCGGGCTTGGCTGTCCAAAGCGGTCCACCCGCCCATCGCGCTGTTCATGGCGGGTGGGGTTCCACGAAAGATCGTAGTGCAAGACAGCATTAAAATGCTCCTGCAAATTTATGCCCTCACTTAAGCAATCCGTTGCCACGAGCACGCGCCGCGGCGCTTGCGACAGTTGTTGAACGATCTCTATCCGCCGCTCTTGGGGCATATTGCCGCTCACTGCCATCACTTCTGCCCCTTCAGCGCTTAATTGTTCGCGCAAAGCCTCAGCAAGGTATTCCGCCGTGGGGATAAAACGACAGAACACAATGGGTTGATAGCCATCGTTAAGCAGCTCTTTAACCAAGATTATGGCTCTTTTGAGTTTATTATCCGCGTTCTTAAGGTTATCCGCCTCATTAGCCATTCTTAACAAACGCTGACGCTGAGGCTTTCCTCCATCATCTTCATCCACATAGGAGCCGGGAACAACATCCGAACCTTCTGCGGATTCATCCATCACGACAACCAATATCGAATGGCGGCCAATTTCATCCGCTTCTTCTAGGTCTTCCGCTTCAGCCATTGCAGCTCGGTTACGCAAAGTTGCCGCTGCAGCCGCCGGACTAGAAGAAAGCGAGCGCAGCAGGGCTAAAGCAGACCACCAATGCACCCGCTGCCGGACGTCGCTGCAGCTTTTATCCGAAATTGTCTCGCGCGCATAGCTCAACACCTGATCCAGCAGGCGTTTATACGGTTCGCTGAGGGAATAGGATTCTTCGTAATCCTCCCTCTGCGGGAATACCGTTACAGACTTGAGATAATGTTGAATTTCTTGACGGCGGCGCAGAATGAAATGCTTGGCTAGGCGCTTGCGATGAGGTTCATTCTCTCTTCCGCTTAGGTCTTCAGGCAGATTTTTAAAACCTTCATCTAAAAACGCAAGCAGCGATCGAAAAGCATCTTCATTACCGCTGTGCGGGGTTGCAGTTACTAAAATGATATGGCGCTGAGAATCTTGAGCTAAGCCTTTCACTAATTCATATCGTTGGTGACGCCCGCCTCGTTCAGCTCCAAAGGCACAGGTATGGGCTTCATCAATGATCACAAACGGCGGGCAGCTGCGCTTGAATTCCTCCCGCCGCCGGTCGGATTTAACGTAATCCAAAGAAACAACCACAAAAGGATAGCGTTCAAAAAGCGATTCACCCATACTTAGGTTGCGCTCCAGACGCGGCGCCGTGGAAGGCAGCACCAGCTCTGCCTCAATATTGAATTTTTCACTCAATTCAACTTGCCATTGCTCTGCCAAAGCCGGCGGACAAAGGACAGCCAAGCGCTCAATTTCGCCGCGGTCAAGCAGTTCGCGGGCAATTAACCCTGCCTCAATCGTCTTGCCAATTCCCACATCATCGGCAATCAGCAATCGAATGGGGTTTAATTTCAACGCCATCAGCAAGGGAACAAGCTGATAAGGACGCGGTTCAAAGCCAAGCCGCCCAAAAGAACGGAACGGGCCGGCACCAGCCCGAAAGCTAAAACGTACCGCATCGCGCAGCAAACATGCTGAAAAATAATCCCCAACTTGAGCAGGGTCAGGAAGTGCAAAGCTAGCCGTTTCAACCCGCTCTAAAGGAGTGTAAATCCCAGCGACCTCATCATTGGTTCCTCCGAGCGGTCTCAATAATAACAACTCTTCACTTGAACCAGGCAATACCACCCATTCGCGCCCGCGCGCTTTTACCAGCGATCCAACGGCATAGCTCATTTTGAATCTCCTCCAAATATCGAAGGGTATTGTTTAATGAGTGCATCCCAATGATCATAGAGAGTAAAACGCAGTACGGTATAACCCATATCCTCCATACACTCCTTTTGTTGTTGATCTCGCTGCTGTCTTTCGGGATATTTATGGTGAGGACCATCCACGTAAATGACAGCTTTTTCATTCTCATAAAAGAAATCCGGCCTTGTGCGGCAGCTTTCAATATAATATTGAGCGTGGGTCGGCAGCCGGTAGTTGCCTTTTTCCAAGTAGGCTAACCATTCCCTCTCAAGCTCCGATTGGCAAAGGTTACACAATTGGGCGTAATGCTCAGCTCTAGGGATCGCCTTCGCTGAAGAAACCGTGATGCTGTGGCTGCACTGCCTAAGAAATTCCTTAATCGCATAGCGATCTAAATAACGATGGTCTCGCTGATTATAATAGCTCATCAGGCAATCGTAGCAGGCTGCTTCACAATCTTCTTTCGCCTGAGGGGCTCGCTTTAAATCCTCTGCAGTTATGGGATCAAAATGGCAAAGCTTTAAAGCCTGAACAGCCACTCTGGCAAAAGCATCCTGCTTATCCACCAATTGCCTTAATACCCCCGCGCCGCCTTCAGCGGATTCATAAAAAAGAATATAGCGCTGATTATCTATATCCGGCAATGGTTCTGCGGCTAGCTCATTATCTTCCAATTGATATTCGACTTGAATGGCATTTTTTAAAGCCGCTTGCAAGGAAGCCATTTGTGCGCGCTCTAGCGTTACTTTTGGTTCAAAGATCAAGCAATTCTTATGGTCTTCCACAAAGGGGATAACGCGCACTTTTCGTGCCAGCGAAGGCTGCTCTTCATCATCCTGATCAGCATAATCGCCCTCATTCTTTTCTTTTGACCAATAGCCGCGCTCGATATCCAAATCAAAGCCCAGATCGCTGGAAACCGCCCGTCTTCGCCAGCCGAGATTAATGCGCCACAGGGTAGCTGCATTGCCGTAGGTTAATGTGGCGATGAGGGTTTTATCTCCGTCCGCTTCGTCTCTTGAATAAAACACATCAGCAACCCGGGCAGAGCGGCCGCCACCAACTTCGGCAAAACGAACAGCCGTGCGCAATTCATAGCCTATCTTCAAGCGTTCTTCTTCATCTGAGGAAATCCGCTCGCGCAATTTTGTAGATACATTTTGCAAACGGAAAAGATTCCGCAGCGTCGAATCCAGCAATGCTCCGCAATGCTCACAGATGTCTATGCCATCCCCCATCGTAATGGGATGCAAATAGCCGCAGTGCGAACATTGCTTCGCCCGCTGCAAGGCAATGCCTTCACTGCTGTCTGAGATGGGGAGATTCACTTTATGGATCAGGTAGCGAACCCCTTCATGATATATAATGGAATGCGGTCCAAATTCTGAAATGGCTAAAAACCGCGGGCGGGAGAGGAATTCATCCTTCTGCTGCTTGTAATAGCGGGCAGGGATATACGCCGAAAGCGGCAAGCGCGGAAAGCTGTAGCCGGGCAGAAAGCCTTCGCTGGCAAAATAACGGTATGAATAAAAGTCAGATTGGATGATATTTTCCGTTTCTGTCAGTAAACTCAACTGACTATTTGCTTCGGATAAGAATTTTTCGGCTTGCTTTATCTCTTTAGCAGAACGGCTGTGGTCTTGCATAATTTTTATTTGCAAGTCCCTCTGATGTACTGCCGCTCGGTAGAGATTTCGCCATCGTTCGCATGCTTGATTCATTTGCAGTTCAATCTGTGAAAGGACCTTATCCAGCCAGCTTTCATTCCACCAAGCCGTGGCAGCTAGTTCTCTTTCAATATTGCTCAATGCCGATTGAGCTTTCTTTTTCGCCTTATTTCGGGCACTCTGCGATTTAAGGGCATCTTGAACAAAGTCCTTTAAGGGCAGCCGATATGGGTCTGAAAGGTCAAGCAAGTCCTTTAAAGAAATTCCCAAATCCAACCCGCTTTCCGCTAGCCAAATGGCATGAACATGGCTGCGGATTAGGTCTTCATTGGTCAGGTCAATCCGCGGCAGTTTAACCGCGCCAGAAGTCATTAAGTGAGGGTGTTTAAAGTAATACTGATCATGCGGACTGCCGATGGTGCAATAGGTAAAAACTAAAGCCGGTTGTCCGGTTCTGCCGGCGCGCCCGCTGCGCTGAGCGTAATTTGCCGGGGTAGGGGGTACATTGCGCATGTTGACGACATTGAGTTCCGAAATATCAATTCCTAATTCCATAGTTGGGGAGCAATACAAAATTGGCAGCTTCGCAGTCCGAAATTCTTTTTCGCGTTCTTCCCTAAGCTCTGATGAAACTTGAGCCGTATGTTCCCGCGCAGAAATGCCTAACACTCGGTTATCCAGCGTTTGATATAGTTCCACAAAATAGGCATTTGTTTTCCCGCCCTCCTGAGACATGCGCGGCACTCGAATGCGGTCATGAAACGGCTTCGTGCCATCGCCGGCTTTCCACTTCAGGCTTGCTGCCCGCAGCTGATAACCCGGCTTTCTGCCCGCATCATCTTTCTCTTCAATCACCTTGATGATCAAGCCGGCTTTATTCAAGCTGTCTAAGATGTCATCAATGATCTTTTCAATATCTTCAAGGGTCAGCTGCTTCCTGTAATGCGGGAAGGTATTTCTGCGGCGCAAGTACTGCCCATATCCGCCGCGGGGTGAGAAAAAAAGAAATCCCCCACCTTCTTTATCTCTTATCCTTGGCCTTGGCAGCAAAACGTACGCATAACTTAGCTCCTCATTTTCATCCAATGCCCAAGGCTCAATTAAACGCTGCCTGCTTTTTTCCCTCAAACTGTCTTGTTTGTCCTTGTCAAGATAACTTACATCAATTACCAATTCGCGGCGCATATGATCCAATAAAACTTGTGCAACCTGCTTTCTCCTTTCCGGCTCCGCGAAAGCTAATGCTGCATGCTTTCCTTCCCACAGACTTTCTTCCTGACATACTTCTTCCAAATATTCATATTCAATTTTAAGCAGCCCCACCTGTTCAAGATTTGGAGAAGTGATGCGCCAGCCGCGTTTTAGATCGCGGTAAATGCGGTATCCTAACACTTCTCGCAAAGCTTGATCGGTATCTTTTTTGCCAAAGAAACTGTCATCCGGTTTTTTTGCATACACTTCAAAGGGCAAATTCAGCGCCTTAAATACTTCCGTAGTTAAACTGTCATGCGAGATTCCCTCGGGCTCATTTGCCTTTAAAGCCCGATACAAGGCTGAACGCAACAGCATAACCTCTACAAAATCATTAAAGTGCCCGGCTTGAAGCGAAGCGTCTTGGCGGTTATCCGTAAAGCTCAGCAATTTCCTCGCTTCCGGCAGCAGCTCAGGCTCATTTTTCATTTTGAGGATTAAAGACAAGCTTAGTATCGTCGTGTCTGTCGAGCGCCCCCCCGAGCTGATTTGGGTAAGTTTAGCAAAATCGTTCTCCTGACGAAAACCATAAGAAACCCCGCAGTTAAGACAGAATTTGAATGGCGCTTTTATATAGGCTGCTTGCTGTCCCGGTTCGCCCTTTTTTCCATCCGCCCGAATGTTAAAAA
>DAOUFY010000150.1:0-4540 GCA_034429745.1 Anaerolineales bacterium | reverse complement strand
TAATAAAAAGAACGTAAAATTATAACATGGAGTATAAGGATTATTATGCAATATTAGAAGTTAATCGAAGTGCTTCGCAGGAAGAAATTAAAGCTGCCTATCGAAAATTAGTATTGAAATATCATCCTGATCGAAATAAAGAAGACCTCCAAGCTGAAGAAAAACTTAAAGATGTCAATGAAGCTTTTCGAGTCCTTTCGGATATTAATAAACGCCGTCAGTATGATTATTTTCTAAAAAGACATCCCCAGAAGGTTTATCAACAAAAAAAGGCTGCCCAGAGACCAGAGGGAGAAACAATTCCAAATCGGTTTTCAAAATTTTTCAATAAGGTTTTCAACCAAGAATCAAGAAAGGAAGTTAAACAGAAGACAAAAAATAGTCAATCTGAGGAGGCACCTTCGCATACAAAATCAACTTCGCCTACAAGTAAAAATTCAGCTCCGCCTAAGTTAAAAAAGACAATTGAGTACCCAGTTACTGTAACCTTAAAAGAAGCTTTTGAAGGCACAGAGCGCACTCTTCAAATTGGTGGAAAAGGTATTGCAGTAACGATACCGCGGGGCGTAAAAACCGGTACTCATGTAAAAGTGAGTCTAAATAAAAAAGTAAGTTCAACCGCTGATGAAGTCTATTTGTTAATTGAAGTGCTTAAGGATGAACGTTATAAGCGAGATGGCGATGACCTTTATACCGAAATAATTGTAAATCTTTATACAGCAATATTAGGCGGCAGCATACCCATTGAGACTTTCCATGGGAAAGGAACATTGACTATCCCGGCGGGAACGCAGCCAGACCAAATATTTCGGCTAAAAGGCAAAGGCATGCCACTCCTGCATCAAACTGATCAATATGGAGACCTTTACGTTAAAGTGAAAATACGATTGCCAGAACAGTTGACAGATCATCAAAAAGCTTTATTTGAATTACTTGCTTCATCGGGATAAAGGATAAGGTGAAATGAATAGAAGTGACTATAAGAAGATTATTAGTGTAGTTCTTGTTTTGTCTTTGAGTGTGATCGCATGCAGTACGAGTATTGGATCCGTTTTTCCGTCACTAGGTGGAGGAGATGGCGCTTCTCAATCAATGCAGAGTGAAATTCCATCAGCGAAGCTGCAAGCTCCAGCTATATCCAATAAAGAAAATTCACAATCATCATATTCTCTTCCGCAAATACAGAACAACCTCCCTTTTCAAGCCGGAGATGAGATATTAACAAGGTTGTACAAGGCAGTCAATCCTGGGGTAGTAGCCATTTGGGTTATTATGCCAACCGGCATAAGCCAGGGCAGCGGTTTTGTGGTAGATAAGGAAGGGCATATCTTAACCAATTATCATGTTATTCAGGACGCAGTAGAGGTTGAAGTAAATTTTACGGGCAGCTACAAAACCTATGGGAAAGTAATTGCCAAAGATTTAGATTCAGATTTAGGTGTAATTAAGGTCAATGTACCCGCAGATATTCTTTTCCCACTGCCTTTAGGTGATTCTAATTTAACTGAGGTGGGCCAAACAGTTGTTGCTATTGGGAATCCATTCGGGTTTAGCGGAACGATGACAGTAGGAATCATTTCCGGGAAGGGACGCACATTGGAGTCGCTGCGCGCTACGCCGGAAGGGGATTATTTTACTTCAAGTGATCTTTTACAGACTGATGCGGCAATCAATCCGGGTAATTCTGGCGGTCCGCTTATTAATCTTAGAGGGGAAGTGGTAGGTGTAAATCGCGCTATCCAAACCACAAATGTTAGCATAAGCGGAGAGCCATTAAATTCAGGAATTGGTTTTGCTGTCTCATCCAACTTAATAAAACGAGTGCTGCCGCATTTAATTGCAAAAGGAAAATATGATTATCCTTATCTTGGGCTGGAAGGTTTGCCCGAATTGACTTTAGAAGCACAGAAAGAACTGAATTTGCCTCAAGCAAATGGCGTTTTTGTAACCCGTGTAGCAAATGGAGGTCCGGCTCAAAAAGCAGGGATCAGACGCGGTGATTTAGTTGTAGCAATTGACAATCAAGTGGTAAATTCTTTTAGTGAATTGATTTCATATCTGATATTGAATAAGAGCCGAAAGGATCAGGTTGTTATAACTGTACTTCGAGGGAATAATCGTCTAGACTTCAAGGTAACATTAGAAAAAAGGCCTTAATTAGGGCTGTACTAACTCCTCAGCGGATACGGCGAAAAGAGGGTTTTTGGTAAGCAGGTTTTGGGAAGCGTTGTTCTTCCTGTTTGTGCTGTACCATGCGTAGTTGATTTACCTTTTTTACCCGTAATAATAGCAAAGATATATCGAGCGGTTTGAGGATATATTCCCTTGCTCCTGCATCAAGAGCTTTTTGCACCACTTCGCGAAAACCGAGTGCAGAAATTACAATGATTTCAATCGGGGGCTCATTGGGCAATTGATGTATTTTTTCAATAAGTTCTATCGTTTGAGTCTGCGGGTAGAAAAGATCTAATAGAATAATATCGGGTTGGATTTGTTTGACAATTTCAAGTGGATTTTGGGCTGCGCGTTGAACATAAACAGTGAAACCTTCTTGTTCTAAACTTAGTTGAATTAAATCACACAACAGTGGATCACTTTCAAATAATAAAATTGAGGCATTATTTGTGGTCATTATTACACATGTTCTGAATCATACCTCGATTTAGCAATGAAGGAAAATTCATTAGGTTATGCCACTTAATGAACCAATTCAGGCAGCATGTTGAATATGCGCGCAGTATAAGCCACAACTTTTTCAAGCATCCAAGAACCTAGAAAAGCGATAACTAACCCAACAACAATGATTTTCGGGATAAAGGTGAGGGTAGCTTCTTGGATTTGAGTTGCAGACTGTATAAGGCTTATTACACTGCCAATAATGAGACTAGCAATCAATGCTGGTCCTACCAGAATTACTGCCATGGTTATAGCTTCTTGAAAAAAGCTTAAGACAAAAGATTCGGTCATAATAGTAACTTCCTAGCGATAAAAACTAAGAGCTAAAGATCGAGTTATAAGATACCAACCATCAACCATTACGAACAACAGCAACTTGAATGGCAACGATACTACCGTGGGAGGAAGCATCATCATACCCATAGCGAGCAGCAAGCTTGAGACAACAATATCAATGACTAAAAAGGGGACATAAATGACAAAACCCATGGTAAAAGCTATCCGAAGCTCGCTTATAACGAAAGCTGGCAAAAGAACAATGGTGGGAATGTCCTCAACGGTTTTAGGTTTGGGTTGTTTGTTGATGTCTAAAAATAAGGCGATATCCTTTTCGCGAGTTTGGGTAAACATAAAATCGCGCAAGGGCTTCATCGCTCGATTAAAAGCTTCTTCTTCTTGAATTTCACCATTCATATAAGGCTTAATGGCTTGTTCGTTCATTTTATTATAAACTGGTGCCATAATGAAAAAGGTAAGCAACAGAGCTAGTCCGGTTATTACTTGTGCTGGTGGAACAGTTGGGGCACCGAGTGCATTCTTCAACAGAGCAAGTACGACAACGATACGGGTGAAAGATGTAGCCATAATGATGATAGTGGGGGCTAAAGATAGTACAGTTAAAATGACCAACAATTGGATTCCTGTACTAACCTCACGTGGCTTGCCGGCGGCATCAACGGTCAATGTAATGCCGGGGGCTTGCCATTTCCCATTTTCGCTTGCACATCCACTAAGGATTAGACCGCTTAAGCTAACTAGAAGAAGAATTAGAATGAACCGCTTCATTTTCTTTTCTTTACCCACCAAACCTCTATATATTGTTTATGCAAGTCTCCTGTGCTTCTGTAGTATGAGAAGAAGTCTCAGGCCGAGTCTTAGTAACCTTGAATTTACTTCTCATGTTTTTTAGGAAGTTTTCCAAAGCAAAAGTTTGCGGTGTTTGTACGCGAGTAAAGGAATTGACTTGAGGGTTTTGTTCAACATTGGTTAACTCCACTTCGCCGAGAAGAGCAATCTGTTCATCAGCAGCGGAGATAAGCAATGTACGGTTACCTACTTGAATGAGGAATAACTTTTGTTTAGGAGACAGGTGGAGAGTTTCTATTAAGTGCAGGTGTTTATTGAAAGAGGCAGAAAAACCTGTCTTTACGTAACGCATTAAACTTAATAATGCGACGATTATGAGTATGACTAATCCCAGCTTGAGGATTAAACTAATAACCAATTCTATAGATGAAGCAGGTGTTTCGGTAAATAGGTCAATCATGTTTATGTGCCTGTGATTTTAGTCGGTGAAATTAGCTCTGAAATGCGAACACCGAATTTGTCATCAACAACAACGACTTCGCCCCTTGCAATGAGATGATCATTAACAAAAACGTCAACTACTTCTCCTGCGAGGCGGTCTAATTCGATGACGGAATCTTGATCCAGTTCTAAGATTTGACGAACAGTCATACGAGCTCTTCCCAATTCAACGGATACATTAAGAACCACGTCCATAATCATGGGAAGATTTTTTTGCTCATCCTCGAAGGTTTCTTCTGCTGGAGCTGATTCACGGCGCAGGGGGTGAGGTGGAGGG
>DAOUFY010000149.1:0-13479 GCA_034429745.1 Anaerolineales bacterium | reverse complement strand
AGAGGTCTTCCCTTGCAGTGATCGCAGGTGTAAGTGTAGTGGGGAGGAGGTGGCGGTGGAGGTGGAGGAGGTGTCGGTCTTCTACTATAACTGGAATCTTCTACTTCAAGAAATGCTCCAGTACTTCCTGCTTTAATATTAGATTTGATCTTCATAATAATTCTCCATTTATGTGTTATTTGTAGGGGTATTTATATATTTATTATTTGTTTTCTTATGTAACGATGCAATCATTTAGAGGGAAAGTGTGCGAATCTGTAGGGATACAAATTCCCATTACTCGAGGAGGTACAATATTTTCCTTTGATGGGGATAACAAATCATTATCTGGGATAGAGCAGTGATCCGGGAATGATATTCCTGCTTTTAAATTAGTTTCCACTTTCATGGTTTGTCTCCTTCCTGATTGAATTTTTTAATGTAGTGTAATTTTCAAATTTATTATATATTATTTTACAATTTGACAATATCGTAAAAGTACGGTATTTTGGATAAATCTAGTTCTAACTTGCATGGTTGAAGGGAAAACATGATTCAAGAAAATTTATTGTTTGATTATGAACTTATATCTACTTTTTGTCCTTGAAGCGATGAAAAACACCTATGGTTGGCTATGTTGAACAATGGAATTACAGCGTTTAGATTAAATACATCTCATTTAAGACTAAATGAGGTTGTATTATGGGTGGAAAAATATTTATCATTTATTGACGAAATCCAACAAAAGCCACCATTATATTTAGATTTGCAGGGAAGCAAATGGCGTTTAGGAGAATTATCTTCTACCGAATTGCGTATAAAACAGAAGGTTATTTTAGTCAATGAGCCGAAAAGTGAAAAAATTGGGGTATTGCCAGTACCTCATGCAGACTTTTTTAAAGCAATCCTGCAGTCTAATGGTGAATTAATACTTGCTGATGGAAAAGTATGTCTGCAGGTAGAATCAGTAAAAGACCAAGAAATACACGCTTACGTAACACGCGCAGGAAGTATATCCTCCCATAAAGGCATAACCATACCCAATTGTTCTTATAGAAAAGAAGAGTTAAGTGAAAAAGATAAGGATGTCTTTAAGGCAACAAGGAATATTCCTTCTATACGATATGCTATTTCTTACGTTCGGGATGCATACGAGATGCAAAAGTACCGGAATGCATTGGGTGATTCTACCTACCTCAGCGCAAAGTTAGAACGAGCAAGTGCTCTCGAGGAGGAATTACAAATATCTGAGCAAGCTGACGAATTGTGGTTGTGCCGGGGTGATTTGGGCGCTGAGGTAGGGTTAAAAGCTATGGCAGAAATGGTGCATCATTGTACTGCATTACTGCCACAGCATAATAAACCTGTGATGCTGGCCGGTCAGGTGTTTGAACATATGGTAGATCATTCAACACCTACAAGATCAGAGGTGTGTTTTTATTATGAAGCATTGTTGAGCGGCTATAAAGGGTTTGTATTATCTGATGAAACCGCTGTTGGCAGCTTTGTAATTGAAGCATGCCAAACAGCGGCGATGTTTAAACCTCAACTTGCTCAATTTCCTAAGCTCTGATATCTATAACACCCCCTTGCAATAGCAAACCTGACTCTTTTAATTTTTGGATAAGAGATGTCTGGTTTTCTTCATTCATTTCAGATAAATTAAATTGGCTCAATATAGACTGAAGGGTTTCTAAGGCGGATGTATTGATGCTTCCAAGTTCTCTTTGCCCTGAAAACTCACGTCCCTCAGGTGGGCGAGGTGGTTTATCTCCATGAGCCAATTCCCATACTTTATCAGCATCAAAGCCGGCTTCTTCTATCGCTTCCTTCAATTCTGGTCCCCCAATTCCAGCTTCGTGGAAAGCTTTAAACATCGCTTGGGCATCTTCCTTTGTGATGTTTTCTGGATCGTATTGAGATAGAATTTCGGATAGCTGGCTTTTTTGTTGATCAGTCAGCGGTTGGAATTTCGGAGGGCGAATGTTGCCCATCTGAAAAGCGTTGATCATCATTGAGTTCGAGTTTTGAATACTTTCTAACATAGTTGTCTCCTTATTGTGGATCTAAAGTATATATTAGGGGATTGATCCAAACCTAGATATCACTATAAGAAAAATTGATTTATTTATCATATAGATAAAATTTAAAATCTATGCATTTCCGCCAACTCATGGAGATTGATTAAGCTGCAGGATAAGGATTGAACGCAATCTTAAAGAGCGTGTATTCACCATAAGTTGATTCCACAGAAATGGAGGCGTTATGAGCAGTAACTAAAGCTTTTACTATGGCTAGTCCCAATCCACTTTCATCACTATCGGTTCGTGACTTATCTACTCTGTAAAATCTATCAAAAATATTT
The DNA here is from genome assembly GCA_034429745.1 of Anaerolineales bacterium. Classification (GTDB taxonomy): domain Bacteria; phylum Chloroflexota; class Anaerolineae; order Anaerolineales; family DRKV01; genus JBAXBF01. The sequence continues at coordinate 11,135 of DAOUFY010000149.1, read as the reverse complement.
GGTATATCCTCAGCGGGAATGCCTATTCCATTATCGCGAACAAACATAATCACTTTATCATTCTCATTATACGCGCCTATTTCAATCTTTCCTCCATTAGGAGTGTATCGAAGAGCATTTGCAATAAGATTATCGAACACTTGCATGAGGCGTACTTCATCTGCATAGATCTGGGATACATAATCATTATTTTGAAGGATAATACTAATACCTTGCTGTGTGGCAGTTTGAGAGAAAGTTTCTGCTACATGGGCAAGAAAATTTTTAGGATCTAATGGCTGCAGGTTAAGGATTAATTCCCCAGCGTCAGCTTGAGAGAGCATGCGTAAATCACCGACGAGCTTCTGCAACCTTTCAATTTCTTTATAAATTAAAGATAAGCGTTGGGGTGTGGGCTGCAGAACTCCATCTTTCATTGATTCGATATACCCTGCGATAACCATGAGCGGAGTTCGCAAATCATGGGCGATATCAGCTGTCATTTGGCGGTGCAAACGATTTACCCGTGCTACTTCGCGACTCATTATGTTAAATGCCGCTGCTAGCTGACCAATTTCATCTTTAGTTTGAATGTTCACTTCCTGTTCTAAATTTCCTTTGGTGATATTATGGACAGCTTGTGTAAGCGTTTGAAGTGGGCGAATAAGCGTACGAGCCAGGAAGATGCCAATAAAAAGAGCAAAAACCATTGCAATCAACACAGCATATATTAAAGCTTCATTGGTTCTTCGTAAAAATGCATCCTCGGCTGGGTTAAAGCGCGGTTTCATTGGGCTACTGATAATATATCCAATTGTCTTATTGTTATAAATAAGTGCGGTGCTTGCGTTCAAGATTTCTCTTGGCAGAGTTGTTGGAATAGGAGCATCACCTGAAAATACGGGAATAAGTATGTTCCCCTGGGGGTCGGCGAATCCAACAAATTGAAAAGGTTTAGGGGGAGGATAATTATCCGGAAAAACGCTTTGATTCTTCTTATCTCTATTTTCTGGTGGTGGGGGGGTAGGGATATTTCTTTTAATAATAAAGAGACGGTAATTTCTCCATTGTTCAGATAGTCCTTCCCATGAGCCTTTTTCTTGATAGTATTCTAAAAGAAATGTTTTTAAATCATTTCGTTGCTGTTCAACAAGCAGGTTAGAAAGCCTTTCGACACTTGTCAGGCGGATAAAAAGTGCTACTAGCCCTGTGGTAAGCATGGCAACTAATAGAAAGGCTAATGTAAGTTTGCTTAAGAGTGAATGGAACATTATTGTTATTTATCTGGTTTAGCTAAGCGATAACCAACACCAAAGACAGTTTCAATGTATTTGGGCTGCGACGGGTTGGTTTCAATTTTAGTTCGAAGGTTACGAATATGTACGTTTAGAGTAACGTCAAGACCACTGAAGCCACTATCCATAAGATGTTCAATAAGCTGTGCACGAGTGAAGACTTGTCCTGGAGAACGCATAAATGTCATTAGTAAATCAAATTCAATGGGTGTTAAAGAAATTGGTTTGTTCTTGATTGCAACAGTATGAGAAGCTGGGTCTAGGTATAGATCACCAACACTGAGTGGTTTTTCATTATTGGAAGCTCTTTCTTCTCTTCTGAGTATAGCATGGATACGGGCGACTAATTCACGAAGACGAAAGGGTTTTATAATGTAATCGTCTGCGCCTAACTCAAGCCCAAGGATAACGTCGGTTTCTTCCTCTCGAGCGGTAATGATAATCACTGGGGTTTGGCTTTCTTGGCGATATTGGCGCAGAAATTGATACCCATCCATTTTGGGCATCATAATGTCTAGCAGGATTAAATCTGGGTGATGATGGCGGGCGGAATAAATGGCTTCTTGACCATTAGTAGCGCTAATCACTTTGAAACCTTGCTCTGTGAGATATTCATACAATAATTGTCTTGTGTTTGCTTTATCATCTACAACTAGAATGGTAGTACCCATAAAAATACCTAGAAAAAGTGGTTTATATATCTTATAGAGTACACAAGATTTATTTAATTTTCGTTTAGAGGATGAACTTTTGAGCAATATGCAATAATCAATAGCAAAGAGGGAATTTGAGGCTATGCTGAAAAGCGATTGCTATTTAAATGTCAAACACGTATGAAAAGAAAGAAATATCATCCTTATTGGCTAAAAAGGGGGTTTTCATCACCCAACATTGAGTTGCTTATGCGATTCAGCGATGGGTAGTAACGTGAATACTTCTGGTTTTCATTAACTATAGATGAGTTGTTTAACTGTGATTTGTGGCCGGACGGATTAGTAATGAATAATCAATGTAAGATAACATTTATTTGTTACATTTCAATTCAGCTGCACAAGGACCGAGTTTTGAGACAAGAAGACATAAGTAGCGATATTTTGAATAGCGTTTTGGACCAATTTGATTGATGGCATAGATTAGTCTTTCGCATTGGTCTTGAAAATGAGCTTTAAAATCTGTCCAATGTGGGTTGTTTCGATAAGAGCGATCCGTTATTTCTTTAGAAAAATTTATACCCCCGGCAAATAATTCCTGCATGCTCCAATCTTGCATAACTTTTTTATCTGCCAGGATTTGTTTTTCTAAACCAAGGATACGGTTTGCATAAGTATTGAGCAGGATGAGAATGCTATCAATTGTTATCAGTGTATCGTAGTAATCCTCTTCAAGGAGCTTTAATACATCATCACTCATTGAACTTAAAGCCCAATAGATATGATCTGCAGCAGCATACATATTTGCCACCAGTGCTTCAGCTACAGTATGACGGGTTATTTGAGAAACCATGAGGTTTTGGCGTTCGAAACCAAAGACTTGGATATACATTTTTGCATAACGGTCGGCATAATATGGTAGAAAACCCTTGGCAGCAATTGCTCGAATGAGGTGGCGAGTGTCGGCATCATAAGCAAGTCTTCTGATTGCTTCATAGATAGAGGTTCTTCTTCCAATATTGGTTGCTTGCTCTGGAAATTGACTACTTTCCCGCAGCTCTGATAGAAGTTTACGTGCATCAAAAGACGTCATTTCCGGCTCATGACGTACTTCTATAAAGAGCTGCTTTTTAGGTGTTGTTTGATTCACCATAACCTCCATAATCGTCTCTTGAACTAATGACTTAGAAGAAAGGTTTCTTTTATTATTATCATAGCAAATTCAGATAGTTATGTCAATAAATGTAAAAAGAAAATAATTATTACAATTACGGTAAATATAGGTTAAGTATTCGGATTTAAAGAGATCCATTAGTTTTAAGATTAACGAGAAATACCCCGCTTAGGATGAGGATTGAACCGATGAGATTTCTCCAATCAAAGGTTTCATGAAGAAATGCAATGCCTAAAAGTATGCTGATCATAGGGATGACATAGGTAGTCAGAGAAGAACGAGTAGCACCCCATTCATTAAGCAGGCGGAAGTATAGAATATAAGCGAGACATGAACCTAATAGTCCTAGCCAAATAACAGATATCCAAGCAAGATGGCTCTGAGGAACTAAGAAGGGTTTTTGCATGGTTAAGGCTAAAGGCCAAATAAAAACATTTGCGTAAAACATCATTAAGATTGATTGAGAGAGAGGAGGTTGATTACGCAAATAACGGCGAGAAAATGTTGTTGCGATGGCATAACAAACGGCAGCCATGATGACAGCAAGTTGAGCTGAAATCATTTGATTGGATTGGAAAAGGTCAATTAGGGAGATTTTTTGAAAAAGTTCTTCGCTTAATAGCACAATAATTCCCAAAAAACCTATAAAGAGTCCGCCAAGCCGGAATAAGGAAATCTTTTCATCGTGCAGCCATAAGTGGGCAAATATTATGGTAAAAAGAGGCATTGTACTGTTTAATACCGAAGCTAGACCTGATGGAACTAATTTTTCTCCCCAAGAAATAAAAAGAAAGGGGATGACAACATTAAATGCTCCCATAAAGGCAAAAGCCCAAGCCATTCTTCCTCCAAGCCTAAAAGTTTCTCGCTTGAAAAAAGCGATGGCTAAAAGACCTAGAAATCCAAACAGCAGCCGGAAGGCTACGAGTGACAATGGGCCAATCTCATCTACACCAATTTTTATCCATAAAAACGATGTACCCCAAATAATTCCAAGTAGGAAAAATATAAGCCATAGTTTTATATCCTTGGATGACACAACGACATTATTCCTTTCCTGATAGCAATTGGATTTTTTTCCATGGAGGTAGGTTGCTTTCTTCAGCTAAAATAGAACGCAAGGAGTATATTTCATCTCTCAATAGAGCTGCTTTTTCAAATTCTAAATTGGCTGCTGCTTCTTTCATTTGTTTTTCTAATTCTTGCAATGCTTTCTGTATTTCGCTATGTTCTATTTTAGGTGTAACTTGATAAGAGGGCTTGGGCTCAGCAATTACATGGCTTATTCCAATACGGTCGGATAAGTCGCGTACAGCTTTAACGATACCAACGGGTTGAATGTTGTGTTCCAAGTTATAAGCAAGCTGTTTTTGCCGCCGACGATTGGTTTCATTAATGGCTTTCCGCATGGAGTCAGTGATTTTATCTGCATACATAATTACAAATCCATTAATATGCCTTGCTGCCCTACCAATAGTTTGGATTAATGAGGTTTCTGAACGGAGAAAACCTTCCTTATCTGCATCGAGAATCGCTACTAGAGAGACTTCTGGTAAATCCAACCCTTCGCGTAAAAGATTTATGCCTACTACAACATCAAAAACTCCTAAGCGAAGATCGCGTAAAATACCAACTCGTTCTAGGGTATCAATTTCAGAGTGGAGATAGTGAACCTTAATACCCAATTCCATAAGGTAATCGGCTAGTTTTTCTGCCATTCGCTTTGTTAGGGTTGTAACTAAGACACGTCCTCCGCGTTCGACGCGTTGACGGATTTCTCCAATAAGGTTATCAATCTGTCCTTCCGTGGGACGAACCTCAATAGGCGGATCTACAAGTCCAGTGGGCCGGATGATTTGTTCTACAATTTGGTCAGCAATGTTCAATTCATAAGGGCCGGGGGTGGCTGAAGTGTAAATAGTATATCCCATTTTTGTTTGAAATTCTTCAAAAGTGAGCGGACGATTGTCTAATGCCGAAGGCAAGCGGAATCCATAATCTACTAAAGTTTGCTTGCGTGATCGATCTCCGTTATACATTCCCTTTATTTGGGGAATGGTCATGTGGGATTCATCAATAATCAACAAGTATTCAGATGGCAAGTAGTCCATAAGGGTCCAAGGTGGGCTGCCTGGTGGACGCTGATCCAGATGGCGGGAGTAATTTTCAATACCAGAACAGTAGCCCACTTCCCGCAGCATCTCCAGGTCATATTGAGTACGTTGTTGAAGACGTTGGGCTTCTAAAAACATATTTTGAGATTTGAAATAATTAACCCGTTCATCCAATTCATGCTCAATGTCTTTTATTGCTTGTTCGAGTTTTTCTTGTTCGGTGATGAAATGTTTAGCAGGATAAATTTCGATGGAGGGAATATTGTCTATTATTTCACCGGTAAGAAAATCAAATTCTTGGATTCTTTCAACTTCATCTCCAAAAAAGGATATGCGGTAACCTTTACGATCAGCATATGATGGGAGGATTTCAACAGTATCGCCTCTGACCCGAAAAGTACCGGGGTGCAATTCAAGATCGTTCCTATGATACTGACCTTCGACCAATTGCCTTAATAGTGCGTTGCGACGAAAAATATTCCCGACTTCTAAGTGAATGGCTACTTTGCCGTAAGCCTCTGGGCTGCCTAAACCGTAAATACAAGAAACAGAAGCGACGATGATTACATCTCGGCGAGACATTAATGCAGTGGTGGCGGCAAGCCGCAAACGATCAATTTCTTCATTGATTTGGGTTTCTTTTTCAATATATAAATCGCGTTGAGGAACGTAGGCTTCAGGTTGATAATAGTCGTAATAGGAAACAAAGTATTCCACCGCATTCTCGGGGAAAAAATCGCGGAATTCTGCATATAATTGAGCGGCAAGAGTTTTATTATGTGCCATTACCAAGGCAGGCATGTTCACTTCAGCAATAACTTGGGCAACCGTAAAGGTTTTTCCTGTGCCAGTTGCTCCTAAAAGAACTTGATGTTTATAGCCCTTTCTAATTCCTTCGATAAGTTTATTAATAGCTTCAGGTTGATCTCCTGTTGCTTTGAAAGGAGCATGGATTTTAAAATTCATGGTATAATCTCTTTCACTAAATAATTATCAGGAGGATACAGTGGTTGTATATTTAGATATAGCAATGATTATAACTTCAATCGCATTGATTGCAAGTGTAATTCTACAAAGCAAAGGAGCGGGTTTAGGCAGTCTAACCGGCGCTGACAGTGGAGGAATCTTCACCGCAAGACGAGGTATTGAAAAGATTTTATTTCGTTTAACTATAGTTATTAGTATTGTATTTTTTATTCTAGCCATTGTTACCGTTTTTTATACTGGATAATAATAGACGGATTAACAATAAAAGATTTAGCTGAACCTATCCTTTTACCTTATGAGTAAATTACGCTGGCAGCTTCTTATTGTCATTGTTGCCTTAGCTGCGATTGCTTTATTGTTATTTAGCCAACAACCTTCATCACGCCAAGTAACCGTAGCTCCTCAACCAGTAAAAGGGGGGACATTTACTGAAGCATTTATTGGGAAGTTTGGAAGGTTGAATCCCACACTAGACTTTTATAATCAGGCCGATCGGGATGCAGATCGCCTGATTTTTTGCAGTTTAATTAAATACGATGATAAGGGTATCCCACAAGCGGATGCAGCAGAATCATGGGGCATTTCCAAAGATGGGACTGTATATAACTTTGCATTGCGAAAAAATGCTGTATGGCATGATGGAACCCCCTTGACCTCTGAAGATGTTATATTTACTCTAGAAGTACTTAAACATCCAGACAACCCTACTCCAAGTGACTTAAAAGATTTTTGGAATTCTATAGAAGTAGTTGCCTTAGATGAAAAAACTATACAATTTCGTCTGCCTGAGCCTTTTGCACCATTTTTAGATTATCTGTCTGTTGGTTTGCTACCAAAGCATTTGCTGGCTAATTACACCCCTAAGGAAATTATTGATGCCCCTTATAATCTAATGCCTGTCGGATGTGGTCCATATCGGGTGCAACAATTGATTACAGAAGCTGATGAGAGTGGCAAGCAGACAGTAAAAGGATTAATGTTAAAAGCATTTGATCAGTTTTATATACATGCTCCATATATCCAAGATATTATCATTTTGTATTATCCTGATGAGCAAACAGCATTGCAGGCATACAAAGAGGGTAAAGTCCAAGCTATCAGTCAATTGGGAGATCAGGTAATTAAAGAAGCATTAATTGACGATACTATTTCTATTTATAGCACTCGTTTGCCAAAAATCACTTATGTTATCTTAAATTTAGATAACCCGGAAGTGCCTTTTTTCAAAGAGCCGGAAATACGAAAAGCATTGCTATTGGGTATAAATAGACAAAAAATTGTAGATAAGGTATTTAAAGGTCAGGCAATTGTTGCGCATACGCCAATTGTTCCCATCTCATGGGCTTATTCAGATGGTATTCCTCAATTCCCTTATAACCCTGAGAAGGCAGTTTCCATACTAAAAAATGCAGGATATATCATCCCGGCTTCAGGGAATACACGTGTAAAAGATGAGCAAATGTTTTCGTTTGAGCTTTTGTATCCGGAAACGGAACAGATGGAGCAAGTGGCTAAAATACTTCAAAGTGGGTGGGCTAATTTACAATTAGACGTAAAAATTAAACCAATGCCTTATGATCAAATGATAACTGAAGCTTTAGAACCTCGTAAGTACCAAGCTGCAGTTGTTGAAATAAATCAGTTACGTTTACCAGATCCTGATCCATATCCGTTCTGGCATCAGACACAAGCTACAGGTGGACAAAACTATGGTCAATGGCAAGATCGGCAGGCGAGTGAATATTTAGAATTAGCCAGAATTACAACTAATATTGTTGAACGAGGCAGGTTATATCGCAACTTCCAAGTTCGATTTGCCTCAGAAATGCCAGCTTTACCGCTCTATTTACCTATTTACAATTATGGGATTTCAAAAGAAGTACAAGGAGTAAAAATCGGTGCAATGTTTGATCCAAGTGACCGCTATCTGATGGTTACGGATTGGTATTTAGTAGCAAGAACGAAGTTTATTCAATTCCCAACTCAAGCAAAATAAGTGTCCCCCTAAAGAGTTACCCTTATAGTTTCCGGCAAAGTTCTTGTAACTTTTAAAAAATTTTTACCATAAAGATAATTGATAATTCTGCCTTTTCCCATTCAATAGAACATAAGGAGCTGCTCGGTGGATATTTATTCCTAGTTTGGCTAACATGGAAAGGTCGGTAAGGGTTCTCTGCTTTCGGGCAGCTAAGATTGCTTTTACCCCTTTTTTTCCGATACCTGGAATTCGTATTAATATTTGGGGGTCTGAAGAATTGATCTCAATTGGAGAATGAAGAATAAATTTATTTGCCCGAATAACCTTTGGGTCTTTAGATAGAGGTAGATTTTGAGAGTTATCGAAAATAAGTTCACTCAGCGTATAGTTATAATCTCGGATGAGAAAAGAAGCTTGATATAATCTTTTTTGGCGCAAAAGTGAGGTGGGGGGATGATTTTCTAATGGTGTGTCGGGATAGGGACGAAAAGGTGAATAATAGGCTCGACTAATTCCGTATTGTTTAAAGAGGGTATTTGTAGTAGTCAATAATTCAAGGTCAGATTCTTCGCTTGCCCCTACGACAAATTGAGTTGTGAAAGAGATGGAAGGAGAAGGTTTTAATAAATTTTTTGTGGCAACGAAAGAACGAATTTCTTGTGCCCATTGTAAAGGTAATAATAAATCTTCAAAAAATTGTTTATTAGGGGCTAGTTGTTTTAATCTTTCTTTATTCGGTGCTTCCAAATTGATTGATACTCTATTGGCTAGTTTTATTGCTTGTTCGACTTGCGACTTTTCACAGCCAGGCATTAGTTTAATGTGAATATAACCTTGAAAGTCATAGCGCTGCCGAAGAATCTCTGCTGCAGCGAGAAGCTTATCTTGAGTGGTAATGCCATTATTTATAATTCCTGAGCTAATAAAAAGTACTTCAACTATACCCGCTTTAAAAAGATTCATAAACAGTTTTGCAAAAGCTTCAGGTGAAAAAGAGTAACGCGGAAAATCCCTTCCAGCGCGGAAAGGGCAATAATAACAATTATTCTCACAGGATGAAGAAAGCACGGATTTTAATAACGTAATTTTTTTGTTGTTAGGCAATGCGGCTGAAGCGGTGTATATTGGATTGGAAGAGGGGTGTATATGAGACGAGTGATCTACATCATCACATAATTCCAAATTCATATAAGGTGAAAGTTGATTTAGAGAAATATCCATATTATAATAATAGCACAATAGTTCTAAAAGTCAAGGTTTATCATAGCTCAGTGAGAATCATTATTAGAAAAGGTTGACATTAAAGGGAAATAAGTTAAAATTATGGGCAAGCCGAAGTGGCGGAATTGGCAGACGCGCTGCGTTCAGGGCGCAGTTCCCTTAAGGGAGTGTGGGTTCGATTCCCACCTTCGGCATATAGTAGCAAATACCTGGAAGATTAATGCGCTATGAAGAGCGCGTTGTTTTTAATATTGGCATGTTTTTTGCTGCATACTATGTAAGCTATATATTAATTTTCCGCGTTATACCAGATAATATGCAACAGAATATAAAATATCTTTTTTTTATTGTTGGGCTATCTATATTGGTCATACTCTTTATGGACTTCACACAACGCGTAGCTGAAGTAGGGAAATTGAAACACCGCAAAGAGCAAGTAATCCAACAAGTAACTCAATTAGCTGCGACTTCAGTGTATTTACAAACGAAAATCAGTTACGTTAAATCCGACCAAATGGCACTATCTTATGCATATCGAGAACGAAGAATGATAAAAGATGGGGATGTACGAGTTGTTCCATTGCCTGATATTTACGTAACTCCCAAAGCAACGCCAACACCATATGCGACGCGCAATCATTATGAAAACTGGGAGTATTGGAAAGCATTGTTCATTGACCCTGATTCATAAACATGTTTAATAATACTTGACTCAATACTTGACTCACTAAAAATGATGCGAAAAATACAAATAAAACTTTTCTTAATACCCGCTGTTATAATAACGCTAGGGTTAATTTCGTGTGGGTCGAGAGCAACGCCTACCCCAATTCCAAAGTTTGATATTTGGCTGGAAACTCCAACTATACCAATACCGTTTATCCATGATAATACACCAACTCCTCAACCAACGACACACGTAATAGAAAAAGTGGTCTTTATCTCAGAAGGCTTAGGGGAAGAAAGAAAAGAAGTAAAAAATCTGTTTGAAGAAATTGCTCAAGAAAAAGGCTTTGAATTTGAGAACGCAAATCTCCTGGATGATAATACATTAGAAGGTAATGTAATTCTGGTTATTGCATTTCAGTTAAAGAGTATAGAACCGTTTTATCCAAAGTATCCGCATATAAAATTCATAATTATTGGTGATGAGCCTGTACAAGAAGCTCAAAACCTGATAAGAGTTCCATATCAAACGCTAACGAATGAGAAAATGGAATTTCTAGCCGGATATGTTGCTGCTATTGTTTCAGATAATTGGCGGGCAGGAATAATAAGTGACGGTAACCAGAATACCATTTCAACGTTTGACAATGGATTCCGTTTTTTTTGCGGTTTATGCAGGCCGGCATATCCCCCCTTTGTCCAATATCCTATTGTGATCGAAGGTGCAGGAAGTAATACCGATATTGTGGCGAAGCTAAAAGAGAATGCGGTTAAAGTAGTTTTTATACCCAACAACGTCATTGAAAATCATGATTTGATTAAATTTTTAGCTGACAATGAAATTCAATTTATCAGTACCGTCGAGCCACCATCAGATTTGAAAGCTCATTGGATTGTTGTTTTGCGGAATATGGATTTTAAAGAAGTGATCAAAGAAAATTTTGATCAGTGGTTAATAGATAAAGTTGAAAATAATAATCTTGCGTTACATCCTTTTAGTAGTGTAAATGAAGAAATTTTTACATTGGGGAAACAGAAATTAGTGGAAAAATGTTATAAGGAATTAATTTC
>DAOUFY010000148.1:0-4766 GCA_034429745.1 Anaerolineales bacterium | reverse complement strand
TTTTTAAGTACTTCAGGATTAGAAAGTAATACTTCAATTTCTTTGTCGGGCTGCTTGAGATCCGGCGCTTCTTCTTGAATTGGTTTTTGGCTGCTTTCTTCCTGAGAAGGGGATCTTTCTACATTAGCGCGGCGCAATGCAGCTTGAAATGCCTGCAAGTTAAGGGAACGGCTGTCGGTTCTGGGGGTTTTGGGGGTTAATGGCTGTTGGGTTTCCTTATCATCTTGACTAGAGTTCGTAGAATCGGATGGGGTGTTTTGTGCAGGAGCTTTTTCTGACTCGCGAGCATGGGCGGCGGAAGGTGTAGCAGAAGAGGTGGTTATCTTTTTCTGGGTGAGAGACTGCAATTGGGCTAATAATGCCTCATCGCGCGCATCACCGCGTTTTACTGCTAAGACTTCTACGCCGGGCGTTTGCCAAATCTTCCAAGCTGGTTCCAGCAGAACTTGACGCACAGAAACAATAATCGCATCTTCACCCAACGTTTGTTTTACTTGGGCTACAGCTTCTGCCAGAGTTTTTGCTTTAAAAGTTCGCTGTTTCATGATACATCAACCATGCCATGAGCTTGAACGCGTGTTCCAGGACTAACTTCAGAAAAGGCAAGGACAACTAAGTTTGGCAAAGCTTGCCTTACCAATTGACGGATAGCTAATCTCAATTCACGCGGCACAAGCAGAATAGGGAAATGCCCCATTTGAGCCATTTTTTCCATTTGTTCACCAATACGAGTGAGAATCGCTTGAGCAAAAGCAGCGTCAATTTGGAAGGAGAGCGTTCCTTCTTTATGTACAAGGGAATCGCGGAGTTGGGCTTCAAGCTGAGGTGAAAGAGTAAAGACATGCAAGTAACCTTCTTCATCACGATATTGGTTAGATAAGGTGCGCGCCATAGATTGGCGAACTGCTTCGGCAAGAATATTGGGGTCGCGGGTTACCCTCGCATTGCTGGCAAGCACTTCGAGAATACCAACCATATCTCGAATAGAGACTTTTTCGGCAAGCAGGTTGCGCAGCACTGCTTGAACGTCACTTAAAGTCAGCAAATCGGGAATCAATCCTTCAAGAGTGGCGGGGGACTTAAGTTCCACTTCTTGAAGCATTTCTTTCACCATTTGACGACTAAGCAGGTCGGGAGCATATTCGCGGATGAGTTCGGTTACATGAGTGCTTAATACAGAGAGAGGATTTACAACGGTATAACCGCTCAATTCAGCGCGCCCTTTTTCAGATTCGGTGATCCAAAGCGCCGGCAAGCCGAAAGCTGGTTCGGTTGTTGGGATGCCTTGAATTTTGACTTCAGATTCTGCACTTGGTATTGCCAATAAGCGATCGAGCATCAGCTCGCCTTTGCCCACTTCTTCACCGCGGATTTTAATACGATAAGCTTGCGGTGGAAGGCGCAGGTTATCGCGCACTCTTACTACGGGCAATACTAAGCCAAGTTCCGACATAATTTGGCGGCGAATGCCGGTAATGCGCCGCAGCAAATTATCTGGTCGCTCTTCGTCAATTAGTGGGATTAAACCGTATCCTACTTCTAGTTCCAGCGGATCAACCACCAGCATTTCAAGCATAGCTTGCGGTGATTCGGGCTCGCGCAGCATAGGAGGTGCAGCGGCTGGGGCTTCTTCGATCAGTTCTGAGGGTTTATGCTGTTCGCGCCATAGTAAATAAGCCCCTCCGCCCAGCACACTGCCGATTAAAAGGAAAGGAATTTTGGGCATGCCGGGCACTACAGCAAGGATGATCATGATGATTGATCCAATCATCAGGGCGTTGAAATTGCTCAGTTGATTGAAGAGCATTTTGCCAAACCCTTCTTCGGAAGAGGTTCGGGTTACGATTAAGCCGGCAGCTGAGGATACTAGCAAAGCAGGAATTTGGATGGCAAGACCAGCACCAATGGTAATGAGGATGTATGTTTGCAATGCTTGCATTGCGTCCATCTGGCGGAGAAGTATGCCCGTGAGTATGCCGCCGATAATATTAACCAGCATAACGATGATGGAAGCTGTTGTATCACCGCGAACAAATTTGATACCGCCGTCCATAGCTCCGTAAAAATCAGCTTCGGCTTGAATTTCCTTTCGGCGGCGGATAGCTTCTTTTTCATCAATCAAGCCGGCGTTAAGATCGGCATCAATGGACATTTGTTTACCAGGCATGGCATCCAACGTGAAGCGGGCTGCCACTTCGGCTACACGGGCAGAACCATTGTTGATAACGATGAATTGGATGATCATCAACATGATGAAGACAACTACTCCCACGATGTAGTTGCCGCCAACTACAATAGAACCGAAAGTATAGACAACATCTCCGGCACTGCCATTGAGCAAAATAGAACGGCTGGCAGAAATATTTAAACCCAACCTAAACAGTGTAATTAACAGCAGCAAAGTTGGAAAAGATGAAAAGCGGCTGGGTTGATCAATGTATATGCTTAATAGGATAATTCCGAATGAAATACCAATATTGAGGACGATTAAAATATCGAGAGCAAAAAGCGGCAGAGGGATGATCATCATCCCCACAATGACTACCAGCACAGCTGCAATGCCAATTTCGTTGGAGGAAAGCAAGCGGCGGAGGTCTAAAGTAAAGGAATCACTTTTTGTGGCTGCAGTCATAGCACTTTATCCTTCATCCGATATACATAAGCTAACACTTCTGCCATGGCAACATAAAGTTCGGGTGGAATTTCTTCTTCGAGATCCACATTATTATATAAAGCACGGGCAAGAGGAATGTTTTGGATAACTGGCACGTTGTGTTCGCGGGCAACCTCAACAATTCTTTCCGCTATGCGATAAGCACCTTTAGCAACAACGACAGGAGCGTTCATCTTATTTACATCATATTGTATGGCAACTGCAAGATGGGTAGGGTTAGTAATAACAACATCTGCTTTAGGTACTTTGGACATCATGCGCATAATTGCCAAGCGGCGTTGTTTGCTGCGAATGGCGGCTTTTATTTGGGGGTTGCCTTCAGTTTGTTTAGCTTCTTCTTTGACTTCTTCTTTTGTCATCTTCAGTGCTTGCTTGTTTTGGTACCATTGGTAAGCATAGTCTGCGATGGCTAGAACGAGATATGCTAAACCTACCCTAGTCATTAATGCAAAGATCATACCGCTCCAGATTTTTAACCCGCTAAATAAATCTATTTGCCCTAAGCCAATAATTTCGCGGGAGTGCTCGTTGAGAAAGGCATAGGCAACCCAACCAACAATAAGCAATTTTAGGAGGGACTTTAACAACTCTATTAAGCCGTTGGTGGAAAACAGACGTTTTAATCCATTTAGAGGATTGAGCCGTGAGAAATCCGGTTTGATGCGATCTTTTGCCCAAAGGAGACCGGTTTGAAGGAGTGTGAGCGTTAAGCCGGTTGCCAATAAACCAAAGATAATAAGAGCGAAATAAGGTGCAATCAGCAAAAGATCCGTAACAATAAGGTTTAAAAGCCAAGCTTGGCTTGGAAAAGAAGTTGGCAGGTGGGTAAAAGTGCGGATGAAAAGCTCCATTAACCGCTGCAGCAGAAGTGCGCCTGGTCCGCTGAGCAAAGCGGAGGCAACAAGCAACGCAAAAGCAGCATTAAGCTCAATGGATTTTGCTACTTGACCTTTATTGCGAGCTTCTGAAAGACGCTTGCTCGTTGGTTCTTCAGTTCGGTCATCTGCCGCCATACTAACGTGCTCCTAATAGAGTTAAACCAAGCTCACCCATGTGCTCGAAAAGCGATCGCATAACCGGCAAGGTGATCGTGAAAGCAATAGCTACTCCGATTAAGCTCAAGAGCAGCTTAATGTTGATGGTGAGGAAAAAGACTTGCACTTGAGGGGCTACTTTTGCTAACAGCCCAGCACTAATATCCGTCAATACAACCGCTGCTACGACAGGCAAAGCTAAGTGAAAGCCGCTGTTAACCATCGTGGCGAAGGTGCGAATAAAAAGTTCCGCACTAAATTGCGGTAGAGTGCTGTGAAGGGGAAGCATTTCAAAAGATAAACTGATGGCTTTAATCCAAAGTAAATGCCCATCAAGTACTAGAAAATAGAGCGTGCTTATTACAAGATAAAGGCTGTCATACGCTGAACCGCTGCTGCCAAAGGTTGGGTTGAGGATTTGCCCGGCGGCAAAGCCGGTATTCAAGCCCATAAAATTGGCAGCAACTTGGATTGCTCCAAAAGTCAAAATAGCCGCAAACCCAATGAGTAAGCCAATGATGATTTCTTGCAAAATCGCCATCGCCATCACTAAGGTGGGCAGCGGCGGGGTGTCTGTCGGCAGGGGCTGCCAAGGAATCATCACTAAAGCTAATACAAAGCCGAGGGCAACCCGAACCTGCAGAGGGATCATGTTGCCGCCCAACATTGGCACTTCAATAATCATGGCTAGAATGCGAGTAAGTGCCAAGAAAAACATTTGGGTTTGAGCAAGAGATACAGTCATAACACCTTCAAGTTAAACAATAACTGAAGCAAAGATATAACCCTGCCTTCCTTAAGGATAATGGCAATTAAACCCATCTTCAGTAAAAGACATGTAAAGGGAAGATGAAGGAGAACTAAAGATTGTGTAAAAACCCGCTTTCTGATTTTTTTACTAATGTTTTTTCAGAGAGAATTGTTAGAGATTACGCAACCTTTTTTCTGTAAAATCGTGTCAGAAATATCCATCGTACTTTAACAAGCGAATTACTTGCCAGAACAATAATGCTTTCCGATCTGCCATTCTTCTGAGATTTCCATCAAGAGGGCTGAAA
>DAOUFY010000147.1:0-16206 GCA_034429745.1 Anaerolineales bacterium | reverse complement strand
AATAGCAAACCCTCTGTTATCAAAGAAGGAATTGAATCCAAAAAAATTTATCCTTTTTCTTCATCCTTCAAACAGAAAAGAACCTTGGAAAATTTCAGTTGAAGCATATCCCACAAAACTTGCAAATCATTGGGAAATATCCTATTCTCAAAACCTAGAAGAAAAACCCTTACCTCTTTTTAGTCAAATTAATTATTGGTTTGGCGTCATTCTAGAAAATGATCAACTAATTCTAACTCAACCAGCATCGTTCTTGTATGAAGATAATAGATTCCATTGGCAACCCCTAGAAGGAAATTTTATAAAAGTCTTTTGGATAGAAGATAATTTATCTTTTGCCCAAGATGTGTATCAAAATTCACTTGAAAGCGTAACAATTGCCAAAAATTATCTCAACTTTATCCCTCCTGATCAAATAAAAATCTACCTTTATCCAGACGAACAAACTTTAATTCAAGCGCTAAACTACAGCAAGATAAATTTTTTTGCTGATATCCCCTCATATAATATCAATTCAATACTCCTATATTCTCCACATAACATTAGGCAAAAAGAAGATAATTTACATCAGCTTGCACGTCAGCTAAGCCAAATATTGTTAAGAAACAGGCTGAGAGATAAATATATTGACTTTCCATTCTGGATAAAAGAGGGCTTTGCTTCATTAATCAATCCATATCAAACGTCTTCTAAGCAGGATGTATTAACAAAAGCATCACAACGCAATGCTTTGATCCCTTTTGATGGATTGTGTCGTTCGTTTCCTAAGGACTCTTCTAGTTTCAATCTTGCCGAAGCTCAATCGGCTTCTTTCATTAAGTATCTCATTCAAACTCAGGGTAATAATATTATAGAAAAATTGATTCTAGCTTATTTGCAAGACAACAATTGCATTTCAAGCTTTGAGAATGCAACATCCATTCCTCTTAAACAAATGGAAGCTCGATGGAAAAAGGAAATTGTTACTATCTATCAAAACACCGAGAAAGACCGACCAAATCAATTGTGGTTTTTGATTTTCATCATTATATTAATAATCCCAATAGTCAATGGCATTTTTATTAGAATACATCAAACACAAGAATAAAATAACAAGGAGATACTTTATGCAACCTTATCACAGCTTGCTTTGGACTGAAAATAACACACTGCAACTTCTTGATCAACGTCTATTGCCGCAAGAAATTTCATATTTAACTTTTGTAAATTATAATGACACAGCTCAAGCAATAAAGGATATGGTCGTACGCGGTGCACCAGCTATTGGAGCAGCCGCTGCTTATGGATGTGCATTAGCCGTTTATCACAATCCTTCTCAGAACATAAAAGAATTACTTCAAGAATTAGAGAAGGCTTTCCATGTACTTGCCGCTTCTCGTCCCACAGCAGTTAACTTACATTGGGCTTTGGACAGAATAAAGCAAAAAGTTCAAGAAACCGCACCTAAAACTGCCGAAGAGTTACGATATTGCGTCTTATCAGAAGCCCACAAAATTGCAGAAGAGGATATCCAAGCTAATAAAAAAATAGGTTTAAATGCTTTTCCTCTCATCCCTCAAAACGCAAAAATACTTCATCATTGTAATACAGGTGGTCTCGCAACCGTTGATTATGGTACAGCACTGGGAATTATACGAACAGCACATGAACTTGGTAAAAAAGTCCACGTTTATCTTGATGAAACACGACCACGTTTTCAAGGTGCAAAACTTTCAGCATGGGAGCTAAACCAACTAGGAATACCACATACAGTAATTGTGGATGGAGCGTCAGGTTTCATTATGCGAAAAATTGGAATCGACTTGTGCTTAGTAGGTGCTGACAGAATAGCAGCTAATGGAGATACAGCAAATAAAATTGGAACCTATAATTTAGCCGTAGTGGCAAAAGAAAATAAGGTACCTCTCTATGTTGTTGCACCAACAAGTACAATAGACCTAAATATTTCGCAAGGTGATGAAATACCTATCGAAGAACGCCCAGAAGAAGAAATCTCTATCGTAAATAATGAAAGAATCGTCCCTAAAGGATCACCTATACTGAATTTAGCTTTTGATGTTACCCCTGCTCATTATATTACAGGGATAATCACTGAAGCAGGTATTGCCTACCCACCCTTTAAAGAAAGCCTAGCTGCATTAGTGAAGAAAGCACAAACTAATTAAGTCTTATTCTACCGTAACACTTTTTGCTAAGTTTCGCGGCTGATCTACATCTAATCCCCGCAAGGCTGCAATATGATATGCAAGCATTTGCAAGGGTATAATAGCTGTAATAGGACTTAACCTCCAGGGTGTTTTAGGTATCCATAAGACATGATCCGATTTGGAAGATATGGCATCGTCGCCCTCTGTTGCTACTGCAATTACAATTCCACCGCGCGACTTAACTTGTTCTAATTGACTTAACATTTTCTCATACCAAGGATCGCGTGGTACAATCACCACAACCGGCATATCTCGATCAATCAGGGCAATTGGTCCATGTTTCATTTCACCTGCTGGGTATCCTTCAGCGTGAATATAAGATATTTCCTTTAGTTTTAGTGCACCTTCATAAGCTGTCGGCATATTAATGCCTCTCCCAAGGTACAAACAATGCTGTGTATTTACAAGTGTTTGTGCTACTTTTTTAACTTCTGCTTCTCTCTCAATACATTGGCCGGCTAGATCTGGCACTAAACGCAAATCTGCTACTAAAGAGCGTCGTTTTTCGGGTAGTATTGTTCCTCTCAAATCCGCCAAATAAATAGCCAACATATATAAATCTACCAAAGGTGCAGTGTATGCTTTTGTAGAAGCCACACCGATTTCTGGACCAGTTAGCATGGATATATATCCATCAGCAATTCTCATCGCTTGTGAACCAATTACATTAACAATTGACCAAAGCAAGGCGCCCTTCCTCCGCCCCTCTTCCATAGCAGCTAATGTGTCTGCTGTTTCACCAGATTGAGTGATGGATAATACCACCATTTTCTCATTTATCAGTGCATCTCGATAGCGTAATTCCGAAGCGATATCAACTTCCACTGGAATTTTTGCAATATTTTCAATAAGAATTTTTCCAATCATTCCGGCATGATAAGCCGTACCACAAGCTGTGATGATAATTTTTTCAATCTTCCTAGCTTGTTCCGATGTAAGGTTCAATTCCGGTAACCGAATTTTTCCCTCTTCAAAATCTGCGCGACCGCGGATCGTATCCATCAATGAACGCCCTTGTTCGTGAATTTCTTTTTGCATAAAATGACGATATTCACCCTTTTCAGCTGAAATAGGGTCCCACGCCACATAATGCACATTATAAGCTATAGGTGAACCATCCATTGTTTTGAGGGAAACTTGGTTTTTACTAACTATGGCCATTTGCCTCGACTCTAGAAAAACAAATTGTCGGGTATGTTCTAAAATTGCCGGCAGGTCTGAGGCGATATAATTCTCCCCATTACCAAGGCCAATGACAACGCCACCGGCATTTCCAATTCTAGCTGCTATTAATTTATCCGGCTCCAACGAGGACATGACCACAATTCCATGTGCGCCCCTTAAATGAGACAATGCTTTTCTAACAGATTCACTAAATGATTCTTGATCTGATAAATAACGTTCGATAAGATGAACAATAACCTCAGTATCCGTATCCGAATTAAATATCACTCCCTCAGCCAATAATTCTTCTTTTAATTCTAAGTAATTTTCAACAATGCCATTGTGCACAAGTACAACTTTACCTGTCATTCCTACGTGTGGATGTGCATTTCTGGTTGAAGGTTCCCCATGGGTTGCCCATCGTGTATGGCCAATTCCTATCTTTCCGCTTATAGGAGCGCTTTCGACTAATGAAACCAGCTTGTTCAGTTTTCCTACCTCTCGCCGTATTTCAATCTTTTGGTTGTCTAATACAGCCAAACCAGCAGAATCATACCCCCGATATTCCAAACGTTTCAGCCCATTTAAAATAATTTGCGAGGCTTCTTTTTCACCAATGTATCCAACAATTCCACACATTGCTATCTCCTTTTCTTGGATTTTACTCCACTACCAGATTATAACATTTAAAAAGTATTTCATTTCACATGTAAAATCTTTTAACGAAACATTAAGCCAGATCGGTTATAATATAGTTGGCTACTATAGCACATTGCAAAAATAACATCATTGCGAGGAGAACTATTGGCTTTTAATCCCCTAAACTGGCTATTAGGATTTTTTTCTCTTGATATAGGCATAGATTTAGGCACCGCAAACACCTTAGTCTATGTCAAAGGGAAAGGAATCGTCATTAATGAACCTTCTTGGGTAGCTATTGATAAACGGACCCATGAACCAAAAGCTATTGGCATAGAAGCAAAAGAAATGGTTGGGCGAACACCAGCGAATATGGTCGCTATTCGGCCGTTAAGGGATGGTGTAATTGCAGAGTTTGAAATAACTCAAGCAATGCTTGAATACTTCATTGGCAAAGCTCATCAACAAACTATTGTCCCTGTTCCTCGACCAGTCGTTGTGATTGGCATACCAAGCGGTGTTACTGAAGTTGAAAAAAGAGCAGTATATGATGCCGCTATGTCAGCTGGTGCTCGAGAGACTCACTTAATCGAGGAACCTGTCGCGGCTGCACTTGGCGCAGGATTGCCTATTGATGAAGTTGGCGGTACGATGATAGTGGATATTGGAGGCGGCACAACTGAAGTAGCAGCTATTTCTATGGGAGGTATTGTTGTCTCGCGATCATTGCGTGTCGCCGGTGATGAACTAGACGAGGACATTATCCGCTATATGCGCAACAAATACAATTTGCTTATTGGACAACGTATGGCAGAACAAGCAAAAATCATGATTGGCTCAGCTTACCACCTGCCGCAAGAAAGAACAATGATAATGCGAGGGCGCAACTTGATTACAGGCTTACCCGATTCAGTTGAAGTATCCTCTGTAGAAATCCGCGAAGCTATCAATGGTTCGATTCAAACAATTATTGATACCATTCGTGATGCCCTAGATGAAGTTCCTCCAGAAATAATTGCTGATCTGATGGATGTTGGTATCTGCTTAGCAGGTGGCACAGCTCAACTAGCCAACCTTGATCGCCGAGTCACTGAAGAACTTAAAATCCGTGCTTGGGTGGCTGAAGATTCGTTGAGTTGTGTTGTGCGTGGAACAGGTATGGTTATTGAAAATTTTAATCAATATAAAAGCTACCTCGTTGGACTAGAGAGAGGTAGCACCAGACATGAATAGTTAGTTTTTCAAACAATGAAAAATTTATCCCCTCATATTTTCCAAAACCTTATTGTTACCTTCATTCTTATTGGAATATTATTTCTTGCATTAGGAGGATATTTATCCCCATTAAGTAGCTTTACGCTTAGTCCGTTAGTATCATTTCAAGAATGGCTGTCCAATAGATACCAAGCTATCAATACATTTTTAACGGCACCGCGTGACACAGCCAAACTTCAGGCTCGTAATGCAGAACTTGAGGCTGAAGTTGCTTTACTACGTACTCAAATCGTTGAATTGCAACAACAAATGGCAGAAGTGGAAGTGCTCAAGGCTCTGTTAAAATTTGCCAGTGCAAACCCAGAAAACCAATACCTAGCCGCTTCTGTAATTGGCAAAGACCCAAGTCCTTTTTTACACTATATCATCATTAATCGGGGTTCGAACGATCAGATACGAAGAGGCATGCCCGTTGTTACTCAGCAAGGTCTAGTAGGCAGAGTACACTCCGTAACGGCCAATGCTGCCCGGGTGCGTCTTATTACCGATCCCGCTATAAGCATAAATGTACGTCTTCAACCTTCCAATGCTGAGGCAAACCTTGTTGGATCAATTACCGGTGATATCTACCTAGAACGAATTCCTTTAGAGGCTTCAGTACATGAAGGCGATTTAGTCCTCACTTCGGGATTAGGAGGGAACTACCCACCAAACTTATTTATAGGTCAAGTATCAAGTATTCGAAAACGCGAAGTAGATCTTTTTCAAACAGCTTCTGTACAACCAGCGGTTGATTTTAAGAATTTAACTATTGTAATGATCATTACAAATTTTAAACCAATTGATATAAGCCCTCTTTTGCCGACGCCCACACCTATTTCTTAATTTTTAAACCAAATATGTCTCCATCAATATTAATTTCACTACCATTATTGGGTCTTTTAGTGATTATACAATCAGCTATCATCAGCCGTTTCACTTTGCTCCGCGGTAGTGCTGATATTGTCTTATTAGTCATCATCGCCTGGGCTTTACTTGACCAGGATAATAGTGCTTGGTTTTGGGCTGCCTTTGGAGGTATTGTTGTAAATATGGTTTCAGCATTGCCGCTTTTCATTCCACCCATATACTATCTTATCTCTGTAGCTGTTGCAAAATTAATTCGCCAGCGGATTGGCCAAATACCTTACTTAGCCATGATCGTTTCGGCTTTTTGTGGAACTTTAATAAGCTTAGGAATTAGTTGGATTTCACTACTAGTTGCAGGTAATCCAATTCCTTTTTCTCTAGCTATGAATATCATCATATTGCCTTCCTTATTGTTGAATATATTTCTATCTTTCCTAGTTTACTTTTTAATGGTAGGGTTAGCAGAAAAAGTCTATCCTAAAGAAATCACCATATAAAAAGGCAAAAGGAACTTGTTATGGAATCTCAAAAATCATTAAATGAAAAATCCATTTCTTCTCAAAATACAGCTACTAATATTGATTGGTGGCGTTCAATGATATTTATCATTATCATTTTGGGAGTTTATATTATCTACATATTCCGGCTGTTTCAATTACAAATCGTAGAAGGAGAACAATGGCTAGTACAAGCAGAAGAAAACCGGGTTAATGAAATCAATCTGCCTGCCCTGCGTGGAACAATAACTGATCGACGCGGTATTATATTAGCTCGCAATATACCTTCATATAACGTTATTATTAATCCTTCAGATTTGCCAGATGATCCTGGGGCAACACAAGAGGTATTTCGCAAGCTTTCTGAAATCATCAATATGCCGGTTAATCTTAACAAAATCTCACCAGAGAATCCTTATGTACCATGTACATCGGAACATGGAATTGCTCAAATAGCAGAGTATGGCATCACATCCTCACCATATAACCCAGTAAAAGTAAAATGCAATATTGATGAATTAACAGCAAAAATCATCCAAGAAAAGGCAGTGGATTTGCCCGGAATTGGGATTGAAATAGAACCTGTTCGCGACTATCCTACAGGCAGCTTAACTGCGAATATTGTTGGATATCTCGGGCCTATTCCGGCAGAATTTGAAGAAGAATATCGCGCTCAGCGATTGGTGCCTGCAAGAGATAAAGTCGGTTATGCAGGAGTAGAACTCTCTCTACAAGACATATTAGGTGGAGTTAATGGTAAAAGGGTTGTTGAAGTTGACGTCGCAGGTAAGATTCTACGCGATCTTGAACCAATTCAAGAACCAAAACCAGGATATAACGTCCGCTTAACAATTGATACACGCCTTCAAAAGGCTATGCAAGAAATCGCAATCCAAGGTATGGAAACTATTAACCGAATTTCTTATACTGGAATCCGTGCTACCAGTGTTGTAGCCATTGCGATAAATCCCAAAACTGGTGAAATCCTTGCTATGGTTTCCTATCCAAGTTATGAAAATAACCGCATGGCACGGTTTATTCCAGCTTATTATTTACGCCAACTCACTATTGATGGACGCGAGCCATTACTTAATCATGCGATACAAGCTGAACGTCCGCCCGGTTCAGTTTTTAAGCTTGTTACTGCTACGGGAGGGCTTAACGAAAATGTTATTACTGCTGATCAGATTATTGATGCACCAGGTGTTATTACATTAACAGAAAAATATTATGCAAACGACCCTGGACAACCAAGGGAATATGTTGACTGGAATCGTGAAGTGGGCGGTTTTGGGAAAATAGACTTCGTTGGTGCAATAGCTAACTCATCTAACATCTATTTTTATAAAGTCGGCGGAGGTTATAAGGATGAAGTTCCTGTAGGATTAGGCGTTTGCCGTCTTGGAACTTACGCACGTGCATTAGGTTACGGGGCAAGGTCAGGTATAGAACTTCCAGGCGAAGAAGATGGATTGATTCCCGATCCAACTTGGAAACGCGTTGCCCAAGGGGAAAATTGGTCTACCGGAGATACCTATATTGCTAGTGTAGGGCAAGGTTATGTCCTTGTTACACCACTGCAAGTCCTTTTATCAGCAGCAACGATAGCAAATAATGGTGTTCTTATGCAGCCTACTATTGTTAGAGAGATCACTGACGAGGAGGGCAATGTTATTAAACCATTTCATCCAAGAGTAAAATGGGATATCACGAAGGATTATGTGATTCAAGAATTCGACGAGACTCCAAGTGTAAGCAGTAGTTGCCGGCCTACTGGCAGATATAAAAACGTATCCCCTTATGTCATCCAAAAAGTACAAGAAGGTATGCGTAATGCCGTTTTAAGAGGTACTCTTGCCGATGAGTTCAGTGTTGTTGATGTTCCCGCTGCAGGTAAAACCGGCACAGCAGAGTATTGTGATGATATCGCTCAATCAAAAGATCTTTGCAAACCAGGCAATTGGCCTACTCACGGTTGGACATTAGCATATGCACCTTTTAATGACCCAGAAATTGCTGTAGTTGCTTTTATGTATAACGGCGGAGAAGGTGCAAAGGTCGCCGCACCAATAGTCCGTAAATCTATTCAGTATTATTTTAAACTAAAACGTCTAGATACCGAAGCAAGTCAACAATAACCTAATTTATGCTATAATAACACTACGATAAAATTAACGAACGATTGCAATGATTGAATTCAAAGGTATTCGTGACGGTCTTTTAATCAATGTCAATGAAAAAGATTGGCATGTCGCCCAATCTAAACTTTTACAATATCTTGACGAGCAATTAGATTTTCTTAAAGGAGCCAATCTGATTCTTTCTCTGGGTGATTTAACACTAAAAGCCGCTGATTTAGGTCTGCTGCGCGATCAAATTTCAGAACGTGGTTTAACACTTAGTACAGTATTAACAACATCATCTCAGACTGAACAAACAGCTCAGGCTCTAGGCATTGCAACATCTATTGAGAATACCAATCCTTCACAAGAGCAGATGCCCAATATATCATCCTTGACCACAAGCATACTTGGTGAAGACGCTATTCTTATCCGCAGAACACTTCGTTCTGGAAATAAAATTCAATACCCTGGGCATGTAATTGTTTTCGGAGATGTAAACCCAGGTGCTGAAATCATTGCTGGTGGTGATGTATTCGTGTGGGGAAAACTCAAAGGTACCGTTCACGCAGGCGCATCAGGAAACGTTAATGCAGTTATTGGTGCTCTTGAACTGTCACCTACTCAATTAAGAATTGCCGATCACATTGCCATTCAACCTAAGGATCACAAACCACCGCAAGGTGCTGAGATTGTTCGTTTGCAAGATGGTGCCGTTTTAGCTTTTCCATGGATTTCGTAATCTAATCAATATATTTCTTCAGAAAGAGAGAAAGAATGAATGTCAGCTACAATCGTTACAATAACTTCGGGTAAAGGTGGAGTAGGCAAAACTACAGCTACTGCAAATATTGGAGTCGCATTAGCAAGCAATGGCTGTAAAGTGGTATGTATTGATGCTGATATTGGACTGCGAAATTTAGATGTTGTACTTGGCTTAGAAAACAGGATTGTATATGACCTTGTTGATGTTGTCGAAGGTCGTTGTCGTTTACGGCAAGCTATGATCCGTGATAAAAGACTTTCTGAATTATATTTAATTCCTGCAGCTCAAACCCGAGACAAAACAGCAATATCCCCGCAGGATATGATCAAAGTATGTGAAGAGCTAAGACAAGATTTTGATTGGGTATTAATTGATTCACCAGCGGGCATTGAACGCGGTTTTCAAAATGCATTAGCTCCAGCGGATTTAGTCATTGTGATTATCAACCCCGAAGTCTCCTCCGTAAGAGATGCAGATAGGATAATCGGATTAATTGAGGCTGAACAAAAAGGCCCTGCTAAATTAATTATTAATCGTATCAAACCAGAATTAGTTCAGCGCGGTGATATGCTGAATACTAAAGATGTTTTAGAATTATTAGCTATTGAATTGATTGGTATTGTCCCTGAAGATGAAAGAGTAGTGATAAGCACAAATAAGGGCATACCTATCACTTTGGATGAAAAAGATAAAGCTGCAAAGGCCTTTAGAAATATTGCAAAAAGATTGCAGGGAGAGCAAGTACCTTTTTTGGAATTAGATTCCAACGATGGTTTTATGTCCCGTCTTTCTCGCATGCTCCGTACTGGAGGAGAGTAAAATGAATGAATGGATGAATCGGGTTTTGGGTAAAGAATCAAGTGCTGACACAGCGAAAAATCGTTTGCAAGTTATCCTAACTTATGATCGAACGGACTTAAATCCAGGGCGTTTAGAGATCCTTAGAGATGAAATAATCCAAGTCATATCTCATCATGTTGAAATTGATCCTCAAGCAATGAAAATCGAGATTACTCATGATGGAACAAAACAACGCCTTATCGCAGATATTCCTCTTCGCTCCATGCGTAAAATACCCGTAAAACCTGTGAATCAATAATGCCTTTATGCAAAGATTGCTTTGGCGCAATTTCGATTTCTGGCTTTTTGGCGCAGTATTAGGTCTGTCAATTTTTGGAATTACGATGATCCGATCTGCTGTCGCCGGCAACATAGAATTAATTCGCCTCAACCTTGTTCAGCGACAGTTCCTTTATATGCTTGTAGGGATCATTGCCTGCCTTATCATTGCTTCAATAGACTACCATTTCTGGACTTCTATAAACCGTTTTATGTATTGGTTTATGTTTGCTGTATTAGGAGTATTATTTATAATCGGGGCAGCAGTGTTTGGCTCGGCTCGATGGTTTGATGTCGGTTTCCTTTTTATTCAACCATCAGAATTTGTAAAAATCGTAATGATCCTCATCCTCTCCGACTTTTTCGCTAAAAATTTGGAAAATAAACATAATATAAACTGGATCGCAAGAAGTTTTATCCTCACAATTGGTTTAACTATCTGGATTTTACTCCAACCAAATTTATCTACTTCAATTGTTATCTTTGTTATTTGGTTCACTTTGTTATGGATTAGTGGACTCCCCTTAAAATACTTTTTATATTTTATGATTATTGGTCTTATTTTTTCTATCGTTCTTTTTATTCTTCTAATTAATGTAAACATCTATGATCTGGCTAAACAAACCGGCATAATCCAACCCTATCAATTAGACAGAATTGTAAATTTTCTTTTTCCTAATCCTGAGGCACGCCATGGAGAACAATACAACGTCAATCAAGCTTTGATTAGCATCGGATCCGGTGGACTCCTTGGACAAGGGTATGGGCAAGGTTCACAAGTTCAATTACGCTTCCTTAAAGTTAGGCATTCCGATTTTATTTTTGCAGCAATGGCAGAAGAATTTGGCTTCGTTGGTGTAATTATCATTATGGCTGTTGAATTTTTTGTTATTCTACGTTGTATTCGTGCAGCCAGAATAGCAAGAGATGTATATGGTGCGTTAATTTCTTATGGAGTTGCCGTCCTTATTGCATTCCAGGGGATCGTCAATATGGGAATGAACCTAAACATGCTACCGGTTACCGGCTTGCCCCTTCCTTTCGTAAGTTATGGGGGAAGTTCCTTGTTTGCTATGTATATCTGTATAGGATTAGTAGAAAGCGTTAATTTATGGCAGAAAGCATTGGAGTTTTAACTATGACCAATCCAAAACCAGCAAGAACACGTTTTGCTCCTTCACCTACTGGTAGATTTCATATTGGTGGTGCACGCACTGCATTATATGATTATCTCCTTGCAAAACAAACAGGAGGACAATTTATTCTACGCATTGAAGATACAGACCAAAAACGCTATGTACCTGGCGCTGAGGAAGAAATCATGCACGGATTGCGTTGGCTAGGTTTGCAATGGGATGAAGGACCCGATATTGGCGGTCCTTTCAGCCCTTATCGCCAATCAGAACGAAAAGAAATTTACTTGGATTATGCTAAACAGCTAATTCAACGTGGTGCAGCTTATCGCTGTTTTTGCTCTCCGCAACGACTGGCGGCTATGAGAGCAGAACAGCAGGCACGCAAAGAAAGCATACACTACGATGGTACCTGCCGTAACATTGATCCCGATGAAGCCGAAAAGCGTGCAGCACGCGGTGAACCAAATGTCATCCGGTTTAAGATGCCTAAAGAGGGGACAATTATCGTTCATGATGAATTGCGTGGTGCAATTCAAGTAGAGAACCAAAACCTAGATGATTATATTCTTGTAAAATCAGACGGATTAGCTTTATATCACTTGGCGTGTATTGTTGATGATCACCTCATGAACATTACTCATGTACTTCGCGGCAGTGAATGGTTGTCCACTTTCCCATTGCACTCCCATATCTATCGTGCCTTTGGATGGGAAGAACCACAATGGATTCACCTTTCCGTTTTCCTTAAACCAAGCGGCAAAGGAAAAATGAGCAAACGCGATGCCGCTCAAATGATGCAGGACGGTTTTTCTATCTTTGTTACCGACTTAAAAGAAATGGGCTACTTGCCGGAAGCTGTTAATAATTGGATTGCTTTAATGGGTTGGGGTATAACAGAAACTACTACTGACTCACCAATCAGTAGCGTATATTCATTGGATGAAATGATCCAGCTCTTTAATATCAAAAATCTCAATCCCTCAGCGGCAGCAATAAATATATCTAAAATGGATTATTTTAATGGGGAACATATTCGCCGTTTATCAATACAGGATCTTACCCAAAGGCTTGTGCCTTTCTTTGCTAAGGCAGGGTTTGATATGGAAAACCCGAATAACCTCCATTTATTGCAGCGTATTGTTCCGATTATTCAAATTCGTATCACCACATTAGATGATGCCATAGATATGGCCGGCTTCTTTTTCCGTGCTGATGTACATCCTATTCGTGAACAGCTTATTGCGAAAAATCTTAGTTCAGCTGAATCCGCCGAAGCGGCCAAGCGAGCCTACGAGATTCTATCTCAATTGCCCGAAATCAATCCGCAAACTGCCGAGCAACCACTTCGTTCGCTGGCAGAAGAACTAAACATCAGTGTAGGCCAACTATTTGGCATTTTAAGGGTAGCTGTTACTGGTCAGCCAGTCAGTCCACCTTTGCTTGAAAGTATGGAAATAATTGGCAAAGAAACTGTTCTGCAAAGAATTGAAAATGCTATTAAACTTTTAGAAGGAAATTAACTATGAGCGACAGTGTTATCCCTCCAAATTTTATTAAAGAAGCAATTGAAGAAGATTTAAAAAACAAACGTTTTAATTATGTCCGAACACGTTTTCCTCCGGAACCAAATGGCTACCTTCATATAGGCCATGCAAAGGCTATCTGCATTGACTTTGGCTTAGCCAAAGAATTCAATGGAGAATGTAATCTTCGCTTTGATGATACCAACCCTATCAAAGAAGATGTTGAATACGTCGAAGCCATCAAAGAAGATATTCGTTGGCTAGGTTTTGATTGGGGAGATCGAGAATTTTATGCTTCGGATTATTTTGAGCAATTGTATGAATGGGCAATCAAACTTATTAAAAAGGGTAAAGCTTATGTTGATGATCTAAGCGCTGAGGAAATTCGCGCCTATCGTGGTACACTCACCGAGCCCGGCAAGGAAAGTCCTTATCGCAATAGAAGTATTGAAGAAAACCTTGATCTTTTCCAAAGGATGCGAGCCGGTGAATTTCCGGATGGCTCGCGTGTTCTGCGCGCAAAAATTGATATGGCAAGCGGCAATATTAACCTCCGCGACCCAGTCATGTATCGCATTATTCATGCAACCCATCATCGCACAGGAGATAAATGGTGCATTTATCCAATGTATGATTACGCGCATGGACAATCGGATTCTATAGAAGGTGTTACTTTTTCCTTGTGTGATTTAGCGTATGAGGATCATCGTCCTTTATATGATTGGTTTCTTGATGAGCTTGAGATCTTTCATCCTCGCCAAATTGAATTTGCGCGTCTAAACCTTTCATACACAGTGCTTTCCAAACGCTATCTCAAACAACTTGTCGAGCAAAAAATTGTTCAAGGCTGGGACGACCCGCGTATGCCCACACTATGCGGCATGCGCCGCCGCGGTTATCCTCCCGAAGCCATTCTAAATTTTATATATCTCATTGGTGTAGCTAAAAATGAAAGTCTTGTTGACATCACTCTCCTAGAGCACTGTGTGCGAGATCACTTGAATAAAACTGCCTATCGAGTTATGGGTGTACTAGATCCTATTAAAGTCATCATCGATAACTATCCTGAAGGCAAAGTGGAAATGCTAGAAGCTATCAATAATCCAGAGGATGAAACTTATGGAACTCGTCTTATTCCATTCAGCCGAGAAATCTTAATCGAGCGAAGTGATTTTATGGAAAATCCACCCCCAAAGTTTTATCGTCTTGCCCCCAATCGTGAAGTAAGACTCCGATATGGTTACATTGTCAAGTGCGTTGATGTCGTAAAGGATGAAAAGGGGAATATTCTAGAGATCCACTGCACTTATGACCCTACGACTAAAGGGGGTTATACTCCAGATGGAAGAAAAGTACAGGGAACCATTCATTGGGTATCAGCTCCACATGCTATTCAAGCAGAAATGCGTCTTTATGATCGGCTGTTTAATGTTCCTGAACCATCCAATGTTCCCGAAGGAAAATCATTTTTAGATTTCATCAACCCTTCCTCACTCAAAATCATTCCTCATGCAATGGTTGAACCAAATCTTGCCAATTCAAAACCAGGTGACCGTTTTCAATTTGAGCGATTGGGTTATTATTGTACCGATAAGGATTCAACCCCCAATCATCTTATCTTTAACTTAACTGTGCCATTGCGTGATACTTGGGCTAAAATTCAACAAACTACATAATCATTTTACATAGAATTTTCGAGGTCTGTGGTTTCTTGCTTTATTAAACCAACAACCATATTAATCAATTCAGGTAGTGCTTTTTGGACGGGGGGAGATAATTCTTCCCCCAATTCAAAGGTTTGTGCACCTACTGAAAACAAATAAGCTTTGGGACTTTTTCTATATATCTCACGTATAAGCAATAAAAGATGAGCCGGCGAAAAATGATGAGTGAATCCAGTACCTATAGATTCATCCGCCTCAAGCTGCAAACACTTTATGTCACCGGGCGGGTCCTGATAACTAGCATCAATAAAAATAACTACATCGTACTCTTGAATGGAATCTGCCAGTTCTGGAATCAACTGTTGTACTTCAAGTATTTCTATGTCTTTCATTTCAGGCATTTCAGCTAGTCTTGCTGCTGTGTGAATTCCTAATCCATCATCACTCCGTAAAGAGTTCCCGATTCCAATAACCACTATTTTCTTCAAAATTGCGCTCCTTGTAACTTTTGAGTCTTCACAATAAATACATCTTGTGGTATATTATAACAGTTATTGGGGGCTCGTCTAATGGTAGGACAGTGGACTCTGGATCCATTAGTAGAGGTTCGAATCCTTTGCCCCCAGCTTGGATAATAACAACATCATAAGCAACAAGATTTTAGTTAATATCTTTTTTAGCTATAATAGGCGATGAAGCTCGCCATAAATGTCACATGACTGATAGCTTCTACAAGTCGCTTTGTAGGAGCTATTTTATTTTTTAAAATCATCAAATAACCATGATGCAAAGACATAGTATTCTATTTCCACCCAACTTGCATTATCAAGAAATGGTTACATCTAACCTTCCAGATTTCTTCCTTGATTTAAATTTAGATCAAGTTATTGATGCTATTACTGCCTACAAACAAGAATATAACTTAAAACCCTTTTTTTATAACTCATTCTTGGACTTAAACACAATATCATACCGTCAAGCAATCTTTCGCGATTTAGAGTCTGCCAATACATTAGCATCTATAAAAAAGTTTTCAGATAAGATTATTGTTGTAAAAAGAATCATGAACATGGTCAACAAGCTGTACTATAAGCACCATCGAACAGGTTGGATGCTTGAAGCTGCTCTTACGTATTCTGAAGCCGTCGTCGAACTAGCCAACCAATTATCACAACTAAAATTAAACTCAGAAGGATTGCAAGCATTTCGTAATTTCTTGAATGCCTATGTACAATCATCACACTTTA
>DAOUFY010000146.1:0-19455 GCA_034429745.1 Anaerolineales bacterium | reverse complement strand
TCCGAGTCGAGAGTTTTAATTGCCGCAGTGCCGTTTTTTATAATATTAGTCTCTTTGGCTTTGAATGAAATACATTTAAAGCCATCCTTTATGTGGTTTTTCTTAGTTATATCACTTGTTTTTTCAAAAATATGGTATCGGATGAATTTGGATTGGAAAAATGGGTTCAGCCAAGCCTTTTATATGAATTTTGGCTTTTCTATGTCATGGGAAATGTATGCTTTACAAGGGGGGATAATACTTTGGTTGGCGGTAATTCTCTATATAATGGTGAGATCATCTAAAAACAGAGAAGTATAAATATTTATAAAATCTCATACACTTATATCCTTTCTTTGAGGTTGTTGATCTTTTATAGTTTTTATGTTATACTTATAACGCAGCGCGTTATAAGTGTTAATTAGATTTTTCTCAAAGATAAGGAGGTTGTTATGAAGAAAAGGGAAACTAGTGTGGATGCAGAGGATGTGATGGAAAGTGAATCGCCTTCGGTGCTTTCTACTTTGCGAAAGCTGGTGTTAGCTTCTATAGGTGCAGCGGTTGTGGCGCAGGATGAGCTGGAAAAGTTCATCCAAAAAATGGCAGAAAAAGGTGAGATTGCTGAAAAAGACGCGCGTAAGTTGATTGATGAGGTAATCAGCCGCCGCAAGGAGGGATTTAAAAAGGCTGACGCGGAGTTTGACAAACGTTTGGAACAAGCCCTAGCCCGCTTGAATATCCCAACAAAAAGTGATATTGAAGCGCTGATGAATCAGGTGGATGCACTTTCGAAAAAGATTGAAGAAATGAAGAAGAGCTGAGAACCGAGATACAAGCATTGTACACGCTGAAGCCCAAGAAATATGGAGGATGGGCTTCGGCGAAAATGATTGAGTGCCTCTTTATATAGTATGCTGAAAGGAACAGGTTGCATGCCTGCTCCTTTTCGTTTATGATTATGGTTATTCTATGTAGTCAATGAAAGGGTTCTTTTATGTCAGATCGGGGTGAACCCCTCCGTTTAGAGAACAACGTTGTCCGTAGGGTGATTGGCTCTTTTATCAATCGTACATTTACGATGGTTGAAAATTACTTTCCCGAGCGGCTCAATATTGAGGAGCAAGTATGGATTAAAGATGTGAACATTGCCATGAAAAATCTTCCACCTCAGTTTGATGGTTTTAGAATTGCCCACGTAAGCGATATTCATCTTGGCACTTGGGTAAAACCTTTTATGCTAGAACGGATTGCTGCATTGATAAACAGCATAATACCGCATTTGATCATTATCAGTGGTGATCTTGTATCTTCAGCTACTTTGGGGTATTTGCCGCAATATGAAGAATTTTTGCATCAGCTACAAGCACCGGAAGGCGTTGTGGTGGTGCGGGGCAATCACGATTGCTATGCTGAAAAAAAAGAATTCAAACGCATCATTGAACAGGGTGGAGGGGTTTTCTTAGATAACCGTTTGGTTGAGATCAGCCGTGAAGGACAAAAGCTCTATCTCATCGGGTTGGATTGCTCCTATTATCATCAGGATGATTTAGGTGCGCTCTTGCCAAAATTGCATTATAAGAATGCTAACGTATTAATCGTTCACGAGCCGGATAATGCAGATCAATATGCTGCAAGCGGGAAGATAGGGCTGCAACTTTCAGGGCATAGTCATGGGGGGCAAATTCGACTGCCTTGGATTGGATCTCCTTGGCTGCCGCGCGCCGGACGTAAATATCCGCGTGGATTATACCGATTTAAAGGAATGCAGCTTTACACCAATAGTGGCTTAGGTACATCCTCTGCTCATTTACGGATTGGCTGTCCGCCGGAGATCGCCCTCGTCAGACTTCTCGTTCAAGAGCAGACTGCGGGCAAGAGCTAATGCTTCATCTGCAGTTTTAATATTACCCTCCGCTTGAGCTTCGCGAATGGCTTCAAGCAGTTCACCAACTTTTTTGCTGGGGCTAAGTCCTAAGGCTTGCATAAGCTGATTGCCGTTAATGAGTGGCGGCGGCTGAACTTGCTCTTCTCGCTTTTCCCACCATGCTTCAAGCAGGGTGTTGGCAGTAAGCAGCATGCGTTCCCATTCTTTTTGGTTCAAGGTATAGTCAACGGCTGCCAGATAGTCGGCGAGGGAAAGCAAGATGATGTCCACCCCCTGATTGCCGGCATCTCGAAAGAAACGATAGACAGCTCGACGGCTAGGGGGCTGATTGCTAAGAAAGAGGTAAATGGGGCGAATATGGTGGGTGATGATGGTATTCACTGCTTGAATGTCTTCATTGCTGAGATGTAGAGCAGAGGCTTTTTCAGCAGCGATTTTTGCACCAATCTGATCGTGATTGAAAAAATGATACTCTCCATTTTCATCTGCTTCTTGGGTAAGTGCTTTACCGACATCATGGTATAAACCAGCGAAGAATAATCGTCCTTTGAGGTGTTCCATGTTTCCCTGGTTGTTGAAATGTGCATAAAAATAAGGACGATATTTCCCTAGAACGCTATCCAGCATGCCTAGAAAAAGATTTGATTCCTCTTGTGCTGAATCGGGGCGTTTTCCATAACAGAGCCAAGTAAAGATGAGATCAAGTTTGTCTATAAGGGTTAGGGTATGGATAAAGGCATCATAGACATGAGGAGTGGATTGTTTTACATTTGCTAAAGAAGCAACTTCAGGGAAAAGAATGGAAAAAGCACCTAGTACATGCAAAGTTCTCAACGCGGCAGCTGGGTGTTTGCCGGCAAAAATACGCCATAATTCATCCCGCAAACGCTCTACCGAAGGGTTTTCTAGCAAAGGGATTGCTTCTTTCAGCCAAGATTTTGTGTTAGCTTCAAGGCTGAAATTGAGCTCAAATGCAAAACGAACGGCACGCAAAATGCGTACGGGATCTTGCTCAAAAGCATGCGGTGAACAGGCACGTAAAACTTTATCTTTGAGGTCTTTTGCTCCTCCCAAAGGATCAATGAGTTTAAGGGGCTCTTGATGAATATCCATTGCCATGGCATTGATAGTGAAATCGCGTAACTGCAGGTCCTCGGTTAAACCACCGCCACGCATAGCTGCGATATCAATCACAAGCGTCCGGTTGTTGACCTTATGGAGAATGCGGCCTGCGTCATATTCTTCATTTAGGGAATAATAGGAAGCTTGCAAAGCGTTGGCAATTTTACGAGCTATTTGACGTGCATTGCCGTCAACAATGAAATCCAAATCATGGCTTTCGCGGTTTAAGAGTAAATCCCTTATTGCTCCCCCAACAAGATACACTGCGGTATGAGAGGGAAAAAGGGAGAAAAGAGTATGATGAAAGGAAGTAGGAAAGCTGCTGTTAGGCGTTGTAGATGTATGGTGGTTCAGGAGGGACATATTTTTCTATGTTGACTGATCCGATGAAGGGTAAATTGCGGTAATACTCGTCCATATCTAATCCATAACCGAAGACGAATTTATCAGGAATTTGAAAACCTAGATAATCAACAGGAACGAAAACTTCACGCCGCGAGGTTTTATCAAGCAGCAGACATGTCTTTAGTGAATTGGGGTGACGCGAACGAAGCAATTCAATAACGGCGGCTAAGGTATGACCGCTATCTACAATATCTTCAACCAACAAGACATTACGGCCGCTGATATCGGTTGTAAGGTCTAAGGTAATGCGAGCTCTGCCGCGGCTTTCGCGTACACCTACTCCGTAGGAGGTAACTGCCATAAAGTCAATATTATGGGGTACGGTAATATGGCGGCTAAGGTCAATTAAAAAATAAATACCCCCGCGCAAGATGCATACAAGTAGCAAGTCCTGGCCTTCATAATCGCGGCTGATTTGTTCCCCTAATTCTTTTACTTTTGCTTTGAGCATATCCTCAGGAATAATGATTTCATCAAGAAATTCTTGATAGGGCTGCATAATACACCTCTCATTTACTTCAAATCTCTTATCACAGAATGGTGAAGACGGCAGCGTGCTTCATATAATTCTGCAGCACCCACAACAACAACAGGATCGTTATAGTGAGCTGGTTTTCCATTGATAAGTCGTTGTGTTCTTGTAGCAGTTTCACCACAGACCATACAGATGGCAGTCAGTTTATCTACTTTTTCAGCTTGCGCTAAAAGGATGGGCATAGGTCCAAAAGGCTCACCTCTAAAGTCGGTGTCCAAGCCTGTGATGATTACGCGGCACCCTTTTTCTGCTAGTTGCTGAACGATGGGGATGATTTCGTCATCGAAAAATTGGGCTTCGTCTATACCAACGACGGTTGTATCTTCTTGCAGATGGTTATAAATTTGGCTAGCCTTTTCAATAGGAATAGCTTCAAATTCGCTGCCGGCATGTGAGGTTACCTTTTCGATAGAATAACGTTGATCAATAATAGGTTTGAAGACTTGAACTTTTTGTTTGGCAATGCAAGCCCGCCTTAGGCGGCGGATTAACTCTTCGGTCTTACCGCAAAACATTGGCCCGGTGATCACTTCTACGATTCCACTGTGATGTATCATAAGAAAAATCCTTTCGCTGAAAATGTGGTTCCCAAGTTAATTGGACAATAATGGCTTGGTTCAATTATAGCTAAAGCGGAGATAAAAGTGAAGGGCTGTTCAACTAGAACAGCCCTTCTAAAAAATTTGAGGAAAGATTAGAGAGAAATCAATGTGGTTGTGAACAGTTTTGAAGAATAGGAGGTTAAACCACAATGGTTTCGGCTGCTTCTGGCAGCTCATAGCCCAATTGACGTAAGCGCTTTTTCAAATCCGCCAAGGATTTACGTCCAAAACCATCAATATCCAGCAAAGCCTGCTCACCGCCTTGGGCTAATTTCTCCAATACTTGACCAACAACGGTGATGCCGGCTTTTTCCAATGCAGCAGTGGGACGGTTGCCAAGATCCAGATCTGCAATTGGTCTTTGTGGAGAAGTACGTGCGGCTGCTCTAGCTTCCATATCCTGGATATATTGCTGCCGAGCTTCAAGCTTGCGGTAGAAGCGATCAACCTGTCCTTCAGTATCAACAATGCGTTGTTCGCCGGTAAAGAAAGGATGGCATTTTGAGCAGACATCCGTACGAATGATTTCAAGTGTGGAGCCGGTAGTCCAGGTGTTGCCGCAAGCGCAAATAACCTTTGCTTCGGGATAATATTTAGGGTGAATACCTTTTTTCATTTTGGTTCGTCTATCCTCCTTATGAAGCTTGTTGACCGGCTGCTTCTAAAGGGATTACATTTACCCGTTTGCGCCCATCGCGCAAGACTTCAAAAGCAACTGTTCCATTTACTGTTGCAAAAAGGGTGTAATCTTTGCCTACACCCACATTTTTGCCTGGTTTTATACGCGTACCGCGTTGACGAACGAGAATATTACCTGCCAGAACAAATTCTCCTCCGTAGCGTTTTACGCCTAAACGTTTTGCAATACTATCTCTTCCGTTGCTGGTTGAACCGCCACCTTTTTTATGAGCCATAGTCCTTTACCTCACTTATGCAGGAATGATTTCTTGAATAAGAAGCCGAGTGTACTGCTGCCGATGGCCGCGTCTTCTGCGAATTCGTTTCTTGGGACGATACTTGAAGACTAGGATTTTAGGGCCTTTGATGTGATCAGCAACTTGTGCGCGGACTTTTGCGCCGGGGACATAGGGAGTACCCACATTGACTTTATTGTCAACTACGCTGAGCAGCACCTTTAATTCCACTTCATCGCCAGCTTCGTTAGGCAGGCGGTCAACATCAATTGTTTCACCGACTACCGCTTTATATTGTTTTCCACCACTTTCAACAATTGCATATTCCATAATAGTATATTACCTCCAAGCTTCACTTCACCGCCACTGCTGCGTAAGGTGGAAGAAAAATCGCCTCAGGGTGGGGAAGTTTGGAATCATGTTAATGCCTCAGCACCGCTTTAGCTGAGGCAAGATGTAATTATAAAGCATATTTTTTATTCTGTCAATTTTTTCGCAAAAATTGAAGAATGAAATAATTATGATACAGGAATTAATCTTTCGTAATCTTCCAATGTCCCGCCGTCCATGCAGCAGGTGATAATCTCGCGTCCTAGTGGAGTAAGGTCATCATGCAGGTATTGTTTAAGACACTCGCGGAAAAATTTTTGAAGCATTCCAGCACCGATATCATACGCTTCATCACCAACCTCAGGTTGGGTGTTCACTTGCAGGAACCAGCGAGGTATTTGATAACCTTCTACTTGAATTTGATGCATGGCATAACCTAGAAGCGGACAGCGGGCAGGACGGATTTGATGCGGTTGAAAGCGCGAGCTGCCGCGTCGAGCGAGGTATTCGCGGGCAATCCATTGCGGGTAAAAGCTCACTTTCCAAGCTCCAATATGTTGATTGGGGGTGAGGATATAGCGGGTGCGCCGAAAATTGACAAACTGTTCAAGCAAAGCATTGGCTTGCGGTCCGCGCAATCCACTTACAAAGGGCCAGTACGAGCCAACACCTTCGCTGCTCATGCCGTTATCGTCAACAATGCTTGGGTTTTCATGACCGCGTGGAGAAACCAAACGCCAAAGCCAAGCTAAAGCCGGAGGCAATAGATGGAAAAGTCCAATAATGCCGTAGCTAGGAGATTCTCGAGTGCATGGCGGAGTGCGGACGCCAAAGGAGCGAATGTCAATGGTAACTGGTTCGCGAATTACGTTGGGTACAATATGACGCGGCAATATCACGCGGGGATTGGGACAGCGTTTGCCGGGTGCATCTTCAATATGTTCCCAGATCAAAGCGCGGCTTCCAGGTACAGCATCAATATTCAGAAATAGCAACGGTTCTGCCGGTAAAGCGGTCAATCGCTCCAAGTGCGGGTCTGTTCCGTAGGTGGTAATATGATTAACACGGACAAACCAGGCTTTTTCTGCATCAACCAACCGCAATTTTCCATTGCCATCTTGCAGGCTTGGATGGCATAAAGCCATGTCATCTGCAATAGGGTAAAGACTGCAGCTGCGGGGGATTTCTAAATAGCGTTCTTCACCGGTAATAATGTTCTTGGCATAAGCCCAGCGACCGTCATCTGTGCGCTGTGCTAGCTCCAGCATTTCACTTTTACCGCCGCCGCTTGCTCCCTCATGCATAATAGTAACCTCGTTATCATAAGGGGTAACTACTTTAACGGCTGAACAATGGGCTGTAACCCAGCCTTCTTTCTCACCCAAATCCAACAGCATGCCAAAAACGCCCTTCTTTGCACTTGGGCCAGGATAGAGATTGTATGAGAACATTTCATAAAGGTCAGCAGAACGATGATGAACAACATACTGTCGCCCTTGGAAGTGGGTAAGGCGGAAAATTGGGGCTGTGAAAATGACAGCTTTGGGTACAAACGTGGGTGGTAAATCTTGTGGAGCAATGATCCCTTGCAGCATTGCTAATCCGAGAGCGAAGAAACCCGCATTAGCTGGAACGATAGCCAAGGTATCAATTCCCATATCCACTTGACCGGCCGTAAAGAAAAAGCACGCTAGTTCTTGAGTGGCAAGCCAATCAAGTGTTTGCTGACGCAGGTCTTTAAAATCGGTATGAAAAATGTCGCGAAACCGTGGTTTGTCGGAAGGTTCATCATCACCGATAACCATGCAATCGGGATCTCTGCGGCGCATATAAGGGTCAGTATAGTTGACGCATACGCCATTACGAACACGAGCAACAGTAGCTTCAACAACCCGCCCTTGTCCTGGAATCTCGTAAGATACTTCGTAATATTGGCTGTCTGGACCGCCACACGCTAGATCAATCAATTGAGCGGTATTTTCTGCAAAGGTTACCTTTGGTGCCTTTTCGAATAATTCTTGCACATGCGCGGGAAAAGGGACTTTTTTCCAATCCATAAAATTTACCTCAATAAAGCCGAATTTAAGATAATATAAATTATAACACTAACTGAGGGTAAACGTTACTGATTTATGGTATAGTTAAATCTAAAAGAATGAGGTTTTCAAATTTGTATAAAATATTATATACTTAATGTAGTATGACGATTGAAGATTTGCTCAAGAAATTCCCTTCTGAATACACTGATGCAGATAAGGAGTTAATCCTTAAAGCTTATCAAATGGCGGAAAAAGCTCATCAGGGGCAGACTCGCGCCTCAGGAGAACCATATATTAGCCATTGTCTGGCAGTTGCCGATATCTTATTGGAAAAATTTTCGCCCCCGCCACACATTATTGTGGCGGGACTTTTACATGACACTGTAGAGGATACAAATGTTACTTTGCAGGACATTGAACGGGAATTTGGTCCTGCTGTAGCTTCTATGGTTGATGGGGTTACAAAATTGACTGAACTGCCGCGTGTTTATCGCGGTGATCAAACATCGAAAGAACAGCTATTGGATCAAGAGGAGCGTAGCAAGGCAGAAAGACGCGGTATGCCGGACCCGGATAAAGCAGTAGAGCAGATGATGCGCGAGCGGCAATATGACTTAAAATCCGAAACCCTCCGTAAAACCTTGCTTGCGATGACTGAGCAGCCGGAAGTAATCCTAATAAAACTATCAGATAGGCTGCACAATATGCGTACATTAGAGCATTTACCAGAACAAAAACAGCGCCGCGTGGCGCAAGAAACGATGGATATCTTTGCTCCGCTTGCCAATCGTTTGGGCATTTGGCAAATGAAATGGGAGTTGGAAGATTTGGCATTTCGTTATACTAACCCAGAAAAATATAAAGAGATTGCTAATGCCTTGGCAAAAAAGAGAAAAACGCGCGAAAGAGAAATGATAAAAATAATTAGGCGGGTAGAAGAGGTCATGCGCGAAGCCGGCATCGAAGCCAAAGTTACTGGAAGACCAAAACACATATATTCCATTTACCGAAAAATGCTGCGCAAGGGTGTGCCTTTTGAATTGCTCAGTGATGTACGCGGAGTGCGTTTGCTTGTGAATACAACAATGGAGTGTTATGCAGCATTAGGTGTCATTCATACTCATTGGCATCCTATTCCAAGTGAGTTTGATGATTATATTTCGGCGCCCAAGGGGAACAATTATCGCTCCTTGCATACTGCTGTAGTTTATGATGATGGAAAAACTGTAGAGTTCCAGATCCGAACATTTGAAATGCATCAGGAAGCCGAACATGGCATTGCGGCACATTGGCGCTACAAGGAGGGTGGTGAAACTGATGCAAAACTCGATGAGATGATTAAGAATTTGCGTTCTCTCATGGAATGGCGCCAAGATGTGTTGGACGCGAAAGAGTTTGTTGACAGTATGAAGACGGATGTATTTCCGGATCGCGTCTATGTCTTTACACCTAAAGGAGATGCTATAGATTTACCCTCCGGATCAACTCCAATTGATTTTGCTTATATCATCCATACGGATATTGGACACCGTTGCCGGGGGGCTAGAGTTAATGGCAAGCTTGTCCCATTGGATTATGTTCTCAAGACCGGTGATAAAGTCGAAATTATTACTGCAAAACGCGGTGGGCCTAGCAGAGATTGGTTGAATCCAGAATTAGGTTTGGTAAAAACTCAGCGCGCAAAATCGAAGATCAAGCATTGGTTTAAGGAACAGAATCGCGAAAGCAATATTGCTCAAGGGAAAGTGATTTTAGAAAGAGAGCTGCGCCGCTTGGGAATGAGCTATTTAAGTTATGAAGACATTTCTCGAAAAATGGGTTATGCCAATGTGGACGATCTGATGTTTGCTATTGGGTGCGGCGACTTAACGACAGGCAAAGTTGTAAATGCGCTTACCTTAATGGAACAGCCAAAAGAGGATAAGGATTTTCTGGCAAAACTGCCGTCGGTTCCAGCTGAAGCTGTACCTACACCGAGTAACGGGGTTACTATCGTTGGGTTGAAGGGCATGCTTACAAATATTGCCAAATGCTGCAAGCCGGTACCGGGAGACCCGATTATTGGTTTTATCACCCGAGGGCAGGGAGTGTCGATTCACCGGGTGGATTGCCCGAATATTTTGAACTGCCGCGATCGCAACCGTTTGATCCAGGTATCTTGGGGGGAAGCACAAACCACTTTTCCTGTGCCGGTGCGTGTGAAAGCTTTTGATCGCAAAGGGTTAATGCGCGATATCTCGACCATCATTGATAATGAAGGTATTAATTTGGCTTCTGTGGGGGTTAAAGTAAAAGATAATATTGCTGTATTTGATATGGTTATTGAAATTCACGCAGTGAATGAGCTGCGACGCGTACTAAACCGGATTGCAAATATTACAAATGTTTTTGAAGCCCAGCGTGTAAGACCCGGCTAATATTATTGATGGCGCCGAGCTAATTCAGTTAGAATATCTTCCAAACTCAAGCCTCGCTGAACAAGCAAGACGAGTGTATGGTAAGTAAGGTCAGATATTTCCTCTATTAGGCGTTTATCCCCTTGGGCTTTTGCCGCTAGAATTACTTCAACGGCTTCTTCCCCAATCTTTTTTAAGATTTCATCTTCACCTGACGCAAACAAGCTGCAGGTGTAAGAGTTTTCCTTGGGATGTTCTTTGCGATCTAGAATGATTTGGTATAAGGTATGCAAGTGAAATGGTTTTTCAGCTATACTCATTAACAGTTCTCTTTCTTGGCTAAGGTTCTGTAGAAACAGCTTCGGTTGCCAGTATGACAAGCCGGACAAGCAGCTAAAACTAGGTAGAGTAAAGCATCAGCATCACAATCATAGCGAACTTCAAGCACTTTTTGGGTGTTGCCGGAAGTTTCTCCTTTGTGCCAAAGTTCCTTACGACTGCGGGACCAAAAATGTGCCTCACCAGTATGGATAGTTTTTTCAATGGCTTCTAGGTTAGCATAAGCAAGCATCAGTACTTCTCTTGTGTTGACTTCCTGAACGACAACAGGTAAGAGTCCATCCTGATCAAACTTAAGGTCTTTGGAAAGCAGATCTATGTATTGAAGGTTAGCGGACACAAACACGATTCTCCTTGAGATAGGATTTTAAGTCAGCGATGTTTATAATACCATCATGAAACAAGGAGGCGGCTAGGGCTGCATCTGCTTTGGCAATGGTGAGAACATCCTTGAAATGCTCGAATTTTCCTGCGCCGCCTGAAGCGATCACGGGAACTGAAACAGCTTCTGCGACTGCTTTTGTAAGTTCTAGATCATAACCTGCCAAAGTACCATCAGCGTCCATGCTTGTTAATAAAATCTCACCTGCTCCCATGGCTACACCTTTCACTGCCCATTCAACGGCATCTAATCCGCATGGAATACGTCCTCCTTGGCGATAAACTTCCCAATGTGGTCTTGAAGAAGGGGCTCCACCTTCGCTTTTGCGTTTAGCATCTATAGCCAACACAATGCATTGAGAACCAAAACGTTCGGCTCCTTCGGTGAGCAACGTGGGGTTTTGAATGGCAGCAGAATTGATGCTGACTTTATCGGCTCCGGCTAGCAATAGCTGTCGCATGTCATCTATCGTTCGCACTCCTCCACCGACGGTAAATGGCATAAATACCGTATCAGCAACGCGTCGAACAACATCTAAAACAATCTCGCGTTGCTCATGGGTGGCAGTTATGTCAAGGAAAACTAGCTCATCTGCACCGGCTTCATCATAGACTTTGGCTTGTTCCACAGGATCACCGGCATCGCGCAGGTTGAGAAAATTGACCCCTTTTACAACGCGTCCGCCATGTATATCCAAACAGGGAATAATTCGTTTTGCTAACATAATTCCATTAAACTCTGCTTTTATCTTTTTTGCAAGGGAAAAATGAATTTAACCTCCCTTTAGCCAAGTTTCAAATTCATCTAGGGGTAAGCGGGCAGTGAAATCAAGAGATAAAGGAGTTACTGATACCATTCTTTCTTTGCGAATTATGTATGCATCAGAATCTTTAGGATGTTGAATTCCATCATGAGGACGGTAGCCTATCAATCCTTTTTCATTCCAGCTGTTGCGCATCGGCGGAGTAAGTTCATAATAAGGAAAGCGAGTCAAACGGGTTACTTTCCATGGTGTTTGAGGAGTGGCATCATTAGGAATGTCAATTTTTAAAACATCCACATCTTTAGGCAAAGGTTTTGATAAGACGATTTCAGTGAATAGTTTCGTGAAAAAAGCAGCGGTGGAAAAATCT
Organism: Anaerolineales bacterium; assembly: GCA_034429745.1. Taxonomy (GTDB): domain Bacteria; phylum Chloroflexota; class Anaerolineae; order Anaerolineales; family DRKV01; genus JBAXBF01. The sequence goes on along the minus strand of DAOUFY010000146.1, from coordinate 7,394 downwards.
ATTTTCATTGAGTGTGAGTAATAGTATTCGGGAGGAGTCTCTAATGAAACAGCTATGGCTGGAATACCAAAAAGGGCGCCCTCTAAAGCCGCACCAATAGTGCCAGAAGCAGTAATTCCAACTCCTAAATTTTCACCGAAGTTGATTCCAGAAATAATAACCTGAGGTTTGAAGGATAAAATTTCCAGGATAGCATGTTCAACGGTTTGGGCGGGACTGCCACCTACTGCATAGGCTTTCCATTCATACCCGTTAATGTGGATGATCCTTTCGTGAATAATGCCATCGGAGGTTACGGGCATACTGCGTCCAGCACCCGAATGTTGTTCCCGCGGTGCTACTACATGCACTGTTCCTAATGGACGGAGAGCATTTGCAGCTGCCCACAAACCTGGCGATTCTATGCCATCGTCATTTGTGAGGAGAATATGCTTTTCTAGTTTCATGAGAACAATTTTACCTCATTATTATAGCCAAACCATTTAAAATTGAGTAAAATTAGACAAGAAATTTGTGATAAAAAAGAGGTAGATATTGAAGAAACTCAACATTCTCTATATCGCAGCTGAGTCACGGCCATTTGTTACTGTGGGTGGTTTAGGAGAAGTTGCCTATTCCCTTGTTCGGGCTATATCCCAATTAACTCAAAAAGAGACTGCACCTTATGAAGTAGATATACGGCTAGCTTTGCCTTTGCATGCGGCAATTTCACGCGATAATTTGGATTTAGAATCTATTGCAAGCTTTGGTATCCCATCGAACAAAGGTTTGGTGGAGGCGAAGGCTTACGAAGTGCGCGTAGATGGAATTACCGTCTATCTGATCCAAGGCAGCCCTATACCGACCGAGCCAGGTCCTATATATGCAATGGATGCAGCTTTGGATGGACATAAATACGTGTTTTTCTCCATAGCTGCTGTAGAACTGGCTAAAACAATAGGATGGCAGCCGCATATTTTACACGCCAATGATTGGCATACGGCACCTGCGGTCTATTATGTCTATTTAAAAAGAAAAAAAGATCAGTTTTATTCAAATATCAAAACCCTGTTGACCATCCACAACCTACCCTATTTAGGCAGTGGTGCAGGGCAAGCTATGAATGATTTTGGGCTGCCGCCGGCTGAAAATTCTTCACTTCCCTTTTGGGCGCAAAATTTGCCCTTTCCAGTTGGTTTGCTGACTGCGGATCATATTGTCGCGGTTTCCCCAGGCTATGCAAGTGAAATACTTACACCGAGTTATGGTTCTGGCTTGCATGAGTTTCTTAAATCGCGTCAAGATACCATAAGTGGCATCTTGAATGGTATAGATACAGATTATTGGAACCCAGAGATTGATCCTGCAATCACTTTCAACTATAGTGTCTCACACATTGAACCGCGTGAAGGAAATAAGACTTGGCTGCAAAAGCGGTTTAATTTAGAAGTAGAACCGCGAAATCCCATTATGGCAGTTGTAAGCCGTCTGGATTACCAAAAAGGGATCGACTTAGTGCTTGATGCTTTAATGAATTTGGCTGATTTACGTTGGCAGGCTATCATTCTTGGTACAGGCTCCCCCGATCTTGAGGATGCTTCACGTCGTTTGGAGCGCATTTTTCCAGAACGTGTTAGAGCGATAATTGCTTATGACAAAGAATTGAGTCGCCATATTTATGGGGGAGCGGATATTTTCCTAATTCCTTCTAGGTATGAGCCATGTGGTTTAGTGCAAATGATTGCCATGCGCTATGGTTGTGTGCCGGTTGCACGCGCAACTGGTGGGTTAAAAGATACGATTGTTGATTGCATGCATTTGGCAGAATGTACGGGTTTTCTTTTTGAAGAAGCAACAGCTTTAGATTTAGAAAAAGCCATTCGTAGAGCGTTAGCAGCTTATAAACAAAAAAAAGTATGGAAAAAGATTCAAAAATTTTGTATGGAAAGAGATTTTTCATGGCAGCAATCGGCTTTGAAATATTTTAATCTCTATACGATCCTGCATGAAAATAATGCCAATGGGAAGAATAACAACACTTGGTAGAAAGTATGGATAATAGGATAAAAGAAAAAATTGTGTAAGGGTGATTTGCCATTAAGGGAGAAAAAACGCAATGAAAACTCGAGCTGTTATTTTAGCAGGAGGAGAGGGTTCTCGGTTAGGCACATTAACAGCGAAAAGAACAAAACCGGCTGTACCGTTTGCAGGGAAATATCGAATTATTGATTTTACACTCTCCAACTGTTCTAACTCCGGTATTTTTGATGTAATGATATTGGCGCAATATCGCCCGCATTCCTTGATTGAGCATATCAGAGCAGGCGGCCCATGGGATTTAAACCGCGAGTTCAGCGGCGGAGTGCATATTCTTACCCCTTATAAGACTCGCGGCGCTTCTGATTGGTATTTAGGAACTGCTGATGCAGTGCAGCAGAATTTTTCTTTTATCAAGCGCGACAACCCTACCCATATTTTGATCTTATCCGGTGATCATATATATAAAATGAACTATGGTAAAATGATTCAATTTCATGTAGAAAATAAAGCAGACCTTACCATGGGTACTATTCGAGTACCCATTTCTGAAGCTTCGCGTTTCGGCATTGTAGGGGTTGATGAGTATTATAGAATAAATGATTTTGTCGAAAAGCCACAAATACCCCCTTCCAACTTAGCAAATATGGGCATTTACCTTTTCAATCTTAATGTGCTTAATGAAGCATTATGGGAAGATCACAAACGGGAGGATTCTGACCATGATTTTGGAAAGAACATCCTGCCTTGGTTGGTAAAACAAGGAGCTCGCGCTTTTGCATATCCTTATCATGATTATTGGATGGACGTTGGGACAGTTGAATCGTATTGGCAAGCACAGATGGATTTGTTAAAGACACCGCCTCATTTGGATTTGAATGACCGTACTTGGATCATCCACACTCGCACAGAAGAAAGACCTCCGGTGCGGATTTCGCGTTCGGCTCAGATCATTGATAGTTTGATTTGTGATGGATGTGTGATTAATAGTGGAGCAGTTGTCGAGAAAAGCGTTTTGTCTCCTGGTGTAACTGTCTATTCGGATTCGAAAATCATCGAATCGATAGTGTTAACTGATTCCGTTATCGGTAATGATTGCATTATTGAAAGAGCCATCATTGATAAAGTAGTTACCATTGGTTCTAATGTACGCATAGGTGCTGTTATGGAGGACAATTTGAGAATAACCATGATAGGAAAAAGTAGCCGTGTTCCAAGTGGTTTTACAATACAACCCGGAGCAATTATTGGTACTGATGTTACTGCGGAGGATTATCGCTCTAACCTTATTACAAGTGATGAATACATTGAGTCGCGGAGAATGCCTTATGAAGTTTAGCCGCTCATCTGGAATTCTTTTGCATCCCACAAGCTTGCCTTCCCCTTATGGAATTGGTGATTTAGGCCCTTCAGCGTACGAATGGATAGATTTTCTTGTTCAATCTCGTTGCGGCTTATGGCAAATTCTTCCCCTTGGACCAACCGGCTATGGTGATTCTCCCTACCAATGTTTTTCTGCATTTGGCGGCAACATTTACCTAATCAGCCCTGAATTGCTTAAAAGAGAAGGGTTATTGAAGGATTCTGATTTTGATGACATGCCTAATTTTCCATCTCATATTGTGGATTATGGGTCGGTTATCCCTTGGAAAATTTCATTACTGCATAAAGCCTATAAAAGGTTTGTAAACTCTCCTCCGCCACATATAAAAGCAGCATATGAGCTTTTCTGCAATGAAAACAGTTATTGGCTGGATGATTTTTCATTGTTTATGGCGTTGAAAGAAGCTCATCTTGGTGAGCCTTGGTTTAAATGGGAAAAGCCATTGCGTCAGAGAACAAAAAGAGCCATCATTGAGGCGCGGGATAAATATCGCGATGAAATGCAACGCCAAACATTCTTTCAGTTTTTATTTTTTTATCAATGGCAGCAGCTGTATGCTTATGCAAAAGAAAAGAAAATTAAAATCATTGGTGATATTCCCATCTTCATGGCACACGATTCAGTTGAAGTGTGGGCTAATCCTGAGTTGTTTTATCTTGATAAAGATGGTATGCCTACAGTCGTTGCAGGTGTGCCGCCGGATTATTTTTCACCAAGCGGACAGCTGTGGGGCAACCCGCTGTACCGCTGGGAGGTTCATGAAGCCAGCGGCTTTGAATGGTGGGTGAGGCGGGTACGAGCGGTACTTTCAGCAGTGGATATTGTTCGTCTAGATCATTTTCGCGGTTTTGCAGCGTATTGGGAAGTGCCGGCATATGAAAATGATGCTATCAATGGACGATGGGTGCCTGCGCCAGGAGAAAGTTTGCTGAAGACAATTGCTCGAGAGTTGGGTGATTTACCGATAATTGCTGAAGATTTGGGTGTCATCACTCCGGATGTAGTGCAACTGAGACAAAAGTTTGGATTGCCCGGCATGAAGATTTTAGTCTTTGCGTTTGATGACGGACCTGAAGATGTAGATTTGCCCCATCATTATACGGAAGACTGCGTGGTGTACACCGGTACGCATGACAATGATACAATTCGAGGGTGGTATGATCGAGTAAGCGAAAAGGAGCGGGATTTTGCACGCCGCTACCTACGTACTGATGGACATGATATTAGTTGGGATGTTATCCGCGCTGCATGGGCTTCCGTAGCAGTATTTTCTTTGACTACAATGCAGGATTTGCTGAGCCTAGGCAATGATGGGAGGATGAATTATCCAAGCCGGCCTTCAGGAAATTGGGTTTGGCGAATGCCTGCTTATGCATTAAATGAGCTGATAAGTTTCAGAATGGCTGAATTGAATTGGTTGTACAGCAGAGTAAATGAGTAAATATTATACTCGATCAGGTGATGATGGTTTTACTACATTATTAGGAAAGGGAAAAGTACCTAAGTATCATCCCCGTCCAGAAGCCCTTGGTGCTGTTGATGAAGTAAGTGCTGCATTAGGTTTTGCTCGGGCGGTCATTGACGATCATTCTCTAAAGGCAATACTTGCCCAAATACAACGCGATCTATATCGGTTAATGGCCGAATTGGCAGCCACCCCTGAAAATGCTGAAAAATTTCACTCAATTTCAGAACAACAAGTAAAATGGCTCGAAAATCAAATTGATTATTATGCAGAGCAGTTTCCACCCATAGAGGAGTTTATTCTCAGTGGGGATACACTGGCAAATGCAGCCCTCGATTTAGCGCGGACAGCTGCCCGTCGCGCTGAAAGAAAAGTTAGCGCTTTGAGTATTTATGGTGAAATAAATAATGAATATGTTTTAGCTTATTTAAATAGAGTATCTTCGCTTTGTTTTGTCCTTGAATTATACGTAATGTATTTTGATCAAAAGACTATACCCTCTTTGGCAAAAAAAGGTGAATAATGGTTAAACATTATCAAGAAGCTCACCAAGAAAATATAAAAGCTTTTGAGGATCAACTGCCAGAAATGATTGCAGAGATTGAAAAGAATTGGGCTGAGGCTAAAGATCTTTTGATAGCATCGGAGAGCCAACCTGAAAAACAATCCGAAACCTTTGAAAAGCTGAACAATCTTCATGTGATATTTCATAAACTTGCTGGTTCCAGTTCTATGCTAGGTTATAGCAAGTTGGCTTCCATTGCGACGGTCATGGATAATCATGTCAAGCAACGTGAGATGAGTAACGTAAATAATTATATAAAGGAATTTGAATCCTGGTTAGAAGTCATTCATTTGGCAGTAAAAAAAGATAAATCTCGCTTACCTTCTTTGGATGTTTATAGTATTGAGACACAAGTTATTAAGGAAAAGCGAGCACACAATTTAATTTTTTTAGTAGAAGACGATCCAATTCAAGCGCGAGAATTGGAGATTCAAGTCGGTTATTTTGGTTACACAATTAAAACTTTTACTCAACTAAAAGATTTAGGCAAAGCATTGCGAGAACAACAACCTACTGCCATCATTATGGATGTGATCTTCCCAGAAGGGGATACAGCGGGGCCGGATTTTATCACTAAGCACCTATCAAGTAATCTAACAGAAACTGTGCAAAAGATTCCTGTCATTTTTGTTTCAACAAGTGATACTTTGATCAGCCGTTTGCAAGCGGTTAGGGCTGGAAGTACCGCTTATTTTACGAAACCAATAAACATTGGAGCGTTGATAGATGTGCTGGACAACTTGACAGTTAAAGAAAAAGTGGAACCTTACCGTATTTTGATGGTTGAGGATTCGCGAGTTCAGGCAAAATTTATATCCAGTGTACTAAATAATGCGGGGATGATTACAGAAGTCGTTGAAAATCCACTTGATCTTTACCCAGTACTATTAGCAATGAATCCGGATTTAATTTTATTAGATATGTATATGGAGCCTTGCAATGGAATTGAGCTGGCAAAGGTTATCCGTCAGATGGAAGCTTTTGTATCTGTACCCATTGTATTTTTATCAGCTGAAACTGATAAGGATACTCAATTAACCGCGATGAGTTTTGGGGGAGATGATTTCTTATCCAAACCGATAAAACCTGATCATCTAATTCGTTCAATCACCTCACGAGTTGAAAGACACCGCAAATTGAGAAGTATGATGATTAGTGATAGTCTAACGGGATTGTTAAATCATACAAACATAAGTTCAAGATTGAATCAGGAGATAAATCGAGCTCGCCGTCAGCAGTCCTCATTATGTTTTTCAATGATAGATATTGACTATTTTAAGAAAGTCAATGATACCTATGGACATCCGACTGGCGATCGGGTATTAAAAAGTTTAGCCAATTACTTGCGGCAGCGGCTTAGATCAACAGATATTATTGGTCGCTATGGAGGAGAAGAATTTGCCGTCATTTTTCCTGACACACCGATAACTTCAGGAGAAAAAGTATTGAAGGAGCTAAATGAAGGGTTTTCTAAAGTTATCCATAGGCCAGTAACAGGTGTTGATGCAGAATTCACGGTAACTTTCAGCGGAGGAATTGCTTCTTTTCCGACTTTTGCTGATTATGTTAGTTTGACGGATGCAGCAGATAAAGCTTTATACACCGCAAAACATCAAGGACGTAATCGCGTGGTAAGAGCAGATCCTGCTTAAGACCTTGGAAGGATGATAAGCCAATAATAACTATATTATGTGAACTTTTGGTGAAGTAATGTAATAAAAACGAGTTTAATATTTTTAGGAGAGAATTATATTTTGCATTTCTTGCAATATATGTAATGAAATTCTACATAAATTATCTTAATATATAAAATAAATGCAATTAATTATTATCTTCTTTACTTGATTTGCAAAATATGTTATACTCTTGTATTATGCTTAATGACTCACATAAGGCTCTTAATTTGGGAATTTAAAAAGACAAAATAAAAGGAGGTTGTGATGGGCGAGATCAAAGATAGACCG
>DAOUFY010000145.1:0-4339 GCA_034429745.1 Anaerolineales bacterium | reverse complement strand
CCATAATATACATTCCATTGGGTATTTAATAAAGCTATGTTAGAGGGTATTTGTGAATATATCAAAGAAAACTTTAATAATAAAGTTATACAAATACCGAGTACCCCAAATGTACCTAGATGAGGATCTTTCATTATTTGTTTTCTTTTTTCTATCGTAGTGGTACACGCAAAAGAATCAAAACAGTCCGCTAAGCCATCTATGTGTAATCCCCCGCTGATGGCAACCCAAACGATTAATATAGATACTGCAGTAAGTAATGGTGGAAAATATTTAGAGAAAATAAGCTGAAAAATCTCAAGTACGATTCCTATTACCAAGCCAACTAATGATACCCACGGCAATATTTGAGATAATGAATCTAAGTGGTAATTTTTGTTTGGTGTTGGAAGAATCGTAAAAAAATTTAAACAAGCAAAAAAATTATTAATCATAGGTATTAATACATTACCGAAAGGTATTATATCATTGGTTTTAGATAATACAAAAATCTGTGCTATAATTCACGCATAAAACCTATGAATTATAAAACACTAATAACTCTGGATTTCGATAAGATCCGTACTATTATTTCATCCTTTACCCAATATAGTGTAGCAGCGGAAAAAGCTCTTAAAATCGTACCAATCACCAATATTGACGAAATTCATAAACGACAAACTTACATTCAAGAATCCCTAGATGCATTAGAAAAATTAGGAATATCCATTGGCGGAGCGCGAGATATTCGTCATTCCATCAAAGCCGCTTTGCATGCTGATATCCTTACTCCTCAGGAATTATTGGATATTCGTTCAACTATCGAAGCTGCCTGTGATATAAAAAGATTATTTGAAAAATATAAAGGATTCTTTCCACATCTTTACGAGTTAACCTCTAATATTGAGCTTCCACAAAATTTACTCAACAACATTATCAAGTCTATCTCAGAAAGAGGGGAAATAACCGATCAAGCCTCACCAATGCTTGGAAAAATCCGAAATGAAATCCAAGTAACCTATCGAAGAATTAATGAGAAATTAGAATCCATCATTCACGATTCATCAGTTTCATCCATGCTCCAAGAAAGCATCGTTACTCAACGAGATGGCAGATTTGTAATTCCATTAAAGGCAGAATTTAAAGGCAGAATCAAAGCAATCATCCACGATCAATCCGCCTCTGGAGCCACTCTATTCATAGAACCATTATCAATCCTTGAATTAAATAATCAATATAGAGAGCTCCTTCTTGAGGAAAGAGATGAAGTCCGGCGTATTTTGAAAGATTTATCAGAGCAAGTAGCCGCACAATCTATTCTTTTAAGTCAGCTTGTGGACCACCTTTCAGATATAGACTTGTTTTTGGGATGTGCAAAATTCGCCCAAGCTTATAAATGTAATTGTCCCAAAATCATCGATCCGAGAAAGAGTACTGAAAAACTTCAACATAGTAATGAGAAATACCCAATTACTTCACCGATTATTCGATTCTGGCAAGCCCGGCATCCATTGCTAGATCAAAATACTGTTGTACCCATAGATTTTACTTTAGATTCTGAGCATTATGCAGTTATTATTACAGGTCCAAATACTGGCGGAAAAACAATATCTCTGAAGACGATCGGACTCTTGATCCAAATGGCGCAAGCCGGTTTATTTATCCCAGCCCAAGAAGGTTCTGAATTTACCCTCTTTCAAGATGTGTTAGCAGATATTGGTGATGAACAATCTATTGAACAATCACTTTCTACTTTTTCCGCTCACATCAAAAATATTAAATACATCCTAAAGAAAGCAAACAAAAACACACTGGTTCTATTGGATGAATTAGGTGCCGGAACTGACCCACAAGAAGGAGCCGCTTTAGGTCGAGCTATTCTTACTTACCTTATTGAAAAAAAAGTCCCTCTGGTTATCACTACTCACCATCCAGAATTGAAAGTATTCGCTCATAAAACAAAAGGAGCGATTAATGCAAATGTTGAATTTGACATAGAAACACTGCGTCCAACGTATCGCTTAATTATCGGACTACCAGGACATTCTAATGCTTTAGCTATTGCAGAAAAATTAGGACTTCCCCCACAAATCATTAGTAATGCAAGGCAATACATATCACCACAAGCAGAACAAACTGAAGAGTTATTATCAGACATACAAAAGCAAAGAGAGCTAATTTATAAAACCCAATTAGAAGTTGAGCAGAAAAGGAAAGAAATTTATCAGTTACAATGCGAACTTGCTAATCATATAAAAAATATTGAAAAAGAGCGAGCAGAAATCATCAACCAGGCTCGCGAGAAAGCCGAAAAGGAATTAGAAACCTTAAAGGAAGAAATCCGCAAGTGGAGGAAAAAGAACTTTACCTCCTCAATATCCAAATCTAATGAGGAAACCTTTATTCGATCTCTTTCCGATACCTTTGTAAAAGCGCTGGAAGAAGAAAATTCTTCAAACGTATTATCCACAAATGAGCAATATTTACAATCCGATGATTTAAACCAATCTCCTGAGTCTTTGTCTTCTCTTGTCGTTGGGTCAATCGTAAAACTTCCACACCTTGGAGCAAAAGGGGAAATTATTTCCATTGATGGTGAAAATGCAGAAGTCCAAATAGGACAGATGAGGATGAAAACAAAACTTTCTTTGCTGGAATTAATTGAAAATTCTCCTTTGCAAAAAACAAATGATTATGGTATATTTTTTAAACCCGCCGAAGGCTTCATTAGGTCTCCATCCCCTGGTGTAGAATTAGATATTAGAGGAAAAACGGTTGATGATGCTCTCTCAATGTTAGAATCTCATCTTGAAGCCGCATATTTAGCAGGGTTACCTTATATCCGTATTATTCATGGTAAAGGCAGTGGAAAATTAAAACTAGCAGTACGCCAAGCTTTACAACAGCATCCGAATGTTTCAAACTTCGAAGCTGGAGACTCTTGGGAAGGCGGTGATGGAGTTACCATCGCTAAACTAAGAGATGATTAAAAAGCTTTTTACGGGGCAGTTTTTTGTATCTATACGTCAAGATGTGTGTTTTTACACTTGAAGATTGTAAATACAAAAAGCTATCAAATTGAATTAGAAGGAGTACATTTTATGAACATTTTGTTCGTTTATCCAGAATTTCCTGATACGTTTTGGAGTTATAAGCACGCACTAAAATTTATCCGAAAAAAAGCGGTATCTCAGCCTTTAGGATTGATTACCGTAGCTGCAATGTTACCTAAGGAATGGAATAAAAAGCTCGTTGATGTCAATGTAACCTCTTTAAAAGATAAAGACATTCTGTGGGCAGATTATGTATTTATCAGTGCAATGATCGTTCAAAGAGATTCTGCCAGGCAGATTATTGATCGCTGCAAAGCATTAGGAGTAAAAGTTGTCGCCGGAGGTCCGTTATTTACCTTAGAACCAGAAAAGTTTGATGATGTAGATCATTTGGTGCTGAATGAAGCAGAAATCACATTAGCCCCATTCTTAGAAGATTTAAAACAAGGAAAACCAAAACACATTTATTCAACAGCTGGACTAGATCCAGTTCCATACGCCGATCTTCACACGACACCAGCTCCATTGTGGGATTTAATTGATATAAAAAATTATAGCTCTATCAATATCCAGTTTACTCGCGGTTGCCCTTTTAATTGCGATTTTTGCAATGTTACTGCCCTCCTAGGCCATAAAGTGCGTACCAAATCTACTGAACAAATGATTCAAGAGTTGGATAGTTTATATGCAACCGGTTATCGAGGTTCTGTATTTTTTGTTGACGATAATTTCATTGGTAATAAAAGAATCTTAAAGCAAGAATTACTGCCTGCTCTTATAGAATGGAGGAAAGGTAAAAAAGGAATAACATTCAGTACAGAAGCTTCTATTAACTTAGCTGATGATGAAGAGCTGATGGAATTAATGACTGAAGCTGGATTTGAATTTGTCTTTGTAGGAATTGAGACACCTGAAGAAGAGGCTTTGTCCTCAAGCAATAAAAATCAAAATAAGAAAAGAAACCTTTTAGAAGACGTAAAAAAAATACAAAGAGCGGGTTTAGAAGTAAAAGCCGGCTTTATTGTTGGTTTTGATAGCGATACAGTATCCACTTTCCATAGACAAATTGAATTTATACAAAAAAGCGGGATTGTTACTGCTATGGTCGGCTTGTTGCAAGCACCTCCAGGAACAAAACTATATCAAAGGTTGGCTGAAGAGGGAAGAATTATTTCTCAAATGACCGGTGATAATGTTGATGGAACAACAAACATTATTCCGAAGATGAATAAAGAATTGCTATTGGCTGGTTATAGAAATATTATGGGGACAATATATTCACCGAAGCACTACTATGAACGCGTGAA
>DAOUFY010000144.1:0-15148 GCA_034429745.1 Anaerolineales bacterium | reverse complement strand
TTTTCATGGTTTACTGCGTCCTTTTCCTATAAGTAGTATAAATGGCGTTGGTATTTCATTGCGTCCGCGATTATCGGCATGGATTATATCCAAGGTTTAATTTAAAAGAGCCGCCTACACGAATCAGAAATAAAAAATCGCCATGCAGCAAATGCTGCATGGCGGACCTTCTTAAAGTACTTACACCAGCTTTTGAGTAAACTATCACCCCATTGCTGCTTAACAAGACGCATGTAGGTTTTCCTATCAGTGAAAAATCGGTTCAGCTTGTTTTCCGTAGGCTGGACGCCACACTGGGCTAAATTCTGCCGAGCTGTTTTCCAACTTAAGCGGCACGCGTGTCTCATTTCTCCCATTAATATCGGCATACCAGATACTATGTCTGCCGCCTTCAGGCCAGCCTTCATAGACCAGCCATTTCCCATCCGGCGAAAACTCGGCATCCATACGCGGCGACAACGCATCAATAAAAATCCGCGGCTGAAACTGGTTAACCTCGCTCAGCATTACTTGGTTCATGCTCTTTTGGGTGCGCTGATAATTAAATACCAATATCTTCCCATCCGGCGACCAACGCGGATGGCTATAATAACCTTCACCCTCTGATAGCGGCTTGGCTTGTGTTCCATCCGCATTCATGATCCACAATTGGCTACCGCTGGAACTCTGCTTTACATAGACAATAAATCTGCCATCCGGTGACCACGCAGGTTGAGAACTGTTGGATTCTTGAGGGGCAAGAACCGTTATCATCGGTGCCGCTTGAGGTGTGCTTAGGGAATTCCAATCCTTTATAGTGAGCAAATGCAGACGTGGCACCCCGCTGATGCGCATTGATGTAAAGGCGATCAATCGTTGGCGAGAATCAAGGGCCGCATCAAAATCACCAGCCATCTCTGACGTAATCGGCTGCACATCTCTGCCGTCTGCATTTATGATAAAGAGATTGGACCTCTCATACCATTCGCGGCGGGTAGCGCATGGTGAGGTGAAGAGCAGCCGCTCTCCATCCGCTGTCCATGCTGGCTGACATGCGCCCCCGGCTTGACGAGTAATGAGCTGCAGGCCGCTCCCATCCAACTTTGCCCGATATATTTGCAAAGGTCCGATCGTTTTGGCAACAAAAGCAATTTCATCGCTGCCACCAATTGGCGTTGGAGACGCCTTGGCTAAAGCCTGAGGAGGAAGCATGGGTATCGTCGTTGTTGTAGCTTGCGCCAATGGCACGGGCGTTGCGGTTATGTTTTGAGTTGATGGGGTTTCTGCCTCCACAGTTCCACTTTCTCTTATCATCGGGGTTGGGCTTTCTGCAGCTGAAGAGCGCACACGCGGCACAGGGAAACCAGTCAACGCCCATAGTCCAAGCAATAAAAACCCCAAACTCAACAGCACCAACCCCCAAATACTCCACTTGCGCCAAACAGAACCAGATGCAGGGAAAAATAATTCACCAGCCATGAATCCTTTTGGGCGCGGCTGAGTTGTCTTGCGACCTTTACCGATGACTTGCGGATAAAGGATGAGGTTGTGAAGGGAGATTTTTGCACTTTCAGCAGCTTTGTAGAAAGCATCGCGCAGAGCTTCAGCGGATTGGTAGCGATCGCCTGGTTGAACCGCCATGGCTTTTTCAATCACTGTGGCAAATGCATGGCTGATTTTTGGGTTATGTCGGCGTAACGGCGTTAAGCGCGCCTCTCCCATCACGCGCGCCAAACCATCCTCGGGAACGGCACCGCTTACTGCAGCATATAAGGTAGCTCCTAAGGCGTATATATCAGAACGTGGATCCGTGTGGGAAGTGCCATATTGCTCGGGAGGTGAGTAGCCGGGTGTCATCGCTCTCGCGCCAGCAGTTGTGGATTGTCCGCTTTGCAGCATTTTCACTAACCCAAAATCCACCAACACAACGCGCCCTTCCGGCGTGATACGGATATTGCCTGGCTTAATATCGCGGTGTACGATCTTCGGTTCGTGGCGATGCAAATAGATCAACGCATTGCAGATCGAAATGCCTACAACAAGCGCATTCCTTTCGCTGAGCAACCCATTGTTTTCAATCCACTGACGCAAATCTTCGCCATCAATATAATCCATCACAAGATATTGCGTCTCGCCCTCCCCCTCGAAATGATCGGTTACCCGCGGCAAAGCCGGGTGACGCAATGAAGCCAGCACGGTTGCTTCGCGCCGAAATTGGCGAGCATATACTTCATTCACAAACAAATTCTCTTTCACTGCAACTTCAACACCCAACCGCTCATCCAAGGCGCGATACACCGCCCCCATTCCACCTTGCCCTAGGGTTTCCAAAATTCGATAACGATTATGCAATAATGTACCGTTGCTTAAGGGCATATCTAACTACTTGATTGGCTCCTTTGCTTGCTGAAGAATCTTCTGATATTCTGCTAAAAATTGCTGGGCTATATTACTATTGTAAATTATCAGCATATTTTCATCATTGCTTGTGTCAGCATTCTTGCTGAAGTTGAATGAACCCATCACCACCACAGCTTCATCAATAATAAAAACTTTATGGTGCATGACATAAGGATTGCCATCCTGCCAAACGTCAGCTTTCATTTTCTTCAGCACTTCATACTCACTATGCTCTGTATCTGAACCCCGAGTTTCAAAGACGCCGCTCACCGATACACCCGCTTTAACCTTTTTTTCTAAGGCTTTGCCTATTTGGTCATGAGTGAACGAAAATGCCATAAACCTAATAGATTTCTGCGCTTTCTGGATAACTTGTACCACTTTATCACCGCATTTATCCTCCGGCGCAAAACATACCTGAATACGAGTTCCTTCAATGATGACTTCAGGATATGGAGTATTATCGGCAGACGTGGGCCCAAACTTTTTATCCTCAAACATCTCTTCAAATTCAGCTTGGTAGCTCTTTGCCAACTCTGCTGAATGAATATAAATGGCGTTATTGTTGTTGCGAAAAGTGCAGTTGGAAGTCCAATTATATGAGCCTGTCCATACAGCTTGCCCATCTACTATCATGAATTTATTATGCATAATCGGATTGCGCTTATCAGCCACAATGGGGATTTCTTTCTTTTTTAAGTCCTTTAATGTCTTGTCCGTGGTTAAAGAATCAGTATCTGTTATCATGCGTACGCGCACACCGCGCTGCTTAGCGCGCAGCAAAGCTGCACCTATCTCATCAAGATCAAGCTCATATATTGCAATATCCAAACTCTTGCGTGAACTATCAATGACATTGATCAAAGCATCCAAGATCTCACGGTGGCGGGTAGCTGGATTATCTGGATATTGCGGATCAGTGAAATACAAGGAATACCATTGTTCTGAAGGGGTTAGCACCACAGTTGGCTGTTCCGTTTCCACTTCCTGTGTAGGTTGGGAGAGTTCTGCTGCCTGGGTAGCAACCATAGGAACAAGAGTAGCCATCTCTTCCAGGGTTTTCTCATCACATGCTGTGATGCCAATGACAATCAAACCAAGCAGAACGACGTGTACTCCCCCCTTCCAAAGCTTATGGATAGCCATTCGATTTCTCCTTACTACTTAAGTAGAAAACTCACTCTTCCTCATTGGGAAGAGAAAAAGCTACATCCACTATCTGGATGAGCTGCTCCAAAAAATCAACCTCGCTGAGTTCCTGACGTTGTGCAGACAGACGGCTGCCCATTCTCAGGATCAAACGCAGCTGATTGCTAAAGGTTTCAACATCCTGAGCAGGAGTATATTCATGCCAATGCTGAATACGCTCCTTTGCCCATTGAAGCAACACTTTTGCTCCTTCATCCTCCACTCCGCTAGTCAGCGCTTCATCTTCGGCAAGCTGCTCAATTGCCTTCTGTATGGCTTCGGACGACGGCTTCTTTGGGGCAGAAGAGCCAAATAAAAAATCAAAAATACCCATGATCTGCTCCTTTCTTAAGCAACGCCTGGGGAAAAGATTAATCTAAGATTAATAATAATGTAATAACAGGCTTTTGTCAATTATAGACGCGGTACCCTGCGGTATGTGTATGCAGCTGCAGTAGTTCAAGCCACTTGCAACAATACTACCTTTTTGTCAATGAACGATAAGTCAACGTCCAGGCAGTTTGCAGATATGCTTGCAAGCCACCGTTAAGGATAATAAAGAACGGCAGATACACTAACAGCAAGACTATGGAGATGATTAACCCGCTTGTCATACCAGGAGTCATTGCCGCATCTGTACCGCCTAGCATGCTCCCTACAAGCAGCGGAACAAAGGCAAAGAGAAACGGCAGCATAATGGCTATACCTATAATAGTTCCTCCAACAGCTAGGATGAAACCCATCACCAACAGCTCACCAAAATTGGTTTTAAACACTTCCCATCCGCGCTGCAAGGCTTGGGTTAGGCTAAGGTTTTCAGTTACTAAGGCAACATTAGCCTGTTGTACATATATTCCAAATATCCACCCTAATGGAATAAGCAAGCAACAATACGGTAGCAAAAAACATATACCGACTATAGTAACGATCAACAGCACTGCACCAACCAAAACGCCAATCAGCCAACCAATGCTTAACAACAAATTGAGGAGAAACAGCCGCCAAACATAGGGAAAAGCAGCGCGCAGCAGATTACTAAAGGTAATGCTCTTTTTTATATCCCCTTCATCCGAGGATTGATTTGCAGTTTCAATCCAATTCACCCCTAAGATAATGCCGATTTTGCCAAGAGTGCCAAGCAAAATGAAGAGCAGTGATAAAAGAAGGACAAACAATACTATGACAATCACAGCGATGGCAATGATAAGAAACACTTGCCAATCCTGAAGATTACCAAAAATCCGTTCAAAAAAGGAGGTTATTTGATCCGGCAATGCAAAATCAGCCGAGGATGATGGACTTGTGTTGACATTTCCCCAATTGCCACCAAAGCCGTTGCTCGAACAGCCGGCAAAAATGCCAAAAATCCACAATACTTTATGCTTCCAGATTATCTGCCACGCACGTTGAAGAATTTTTCCGATATCCACGGCGGATCACCTTAGGGAGAAAAATTTTTTGTTAGATAATCAATCAGCACCTGCTGTTCATCAGTATTCAGTACTGCACCTTTGCCAACCATACGCTCTACAGTTGCCTTCCAACCATCGGCGGTCTTTTTCTTTGATATTGTCCGAGTGAGATCATGACATGTCGTGCAGCGTTCTTCTAACAGCGCTTTTCCATCCGATTTACTTGCACCCATGGCATCTGCTAATGGAGCTTCTTGAAGTTGAAGAGGCTTTTGCTCAGCTCCGGGCGCAGGCGGGGCTTTTTCCTCTATTTTATCTGAAGCTTCGATTTGAGGTTTCGTACTCTCTTGGGGTGGTGAACCGCTGCAATAAGCCAAAACAAAAATACAAACCGCAGTCCATAGCAGGATCATGGAAACATTTCTCTTCATCCTCTTCCTCCTTTAGATACTTCTTGCTACCTTGTTTATAACATATTTATATTATACAGAAAATACATACCAAAGTAAATGAAAAGGATAAAATAAAACCTCAAGGGGTGGTATAATGCTATTCTACTCAAAACAATAAGGATAGTTACAAGATGGATATCGGTACAATACAACGTGTTGACATTGACGAGCAAATGCGCCTTGCTTACCTTGATTATGCGATGAGCGTCATTGTCGCGCGGGCGCTGCCAGACGCGCGCGATGGCTTAAAGCCTGTCCATCGGCGAATTTTGTATTCCATGCATGATATGGGACTGCATTCCAACAGCCCGTATAAAAAGTCAGCCCGTATTGTTGGAGACGTATTGGGTAAGTATCATCCTCATGGGGATATGGCAGTCTATCTCGCGATGGTGCGTATGGCGCAGCCTTTTTCCATGCGCTACCCTCTCGTTGATGGGCAGGGAAATTTCGGTTCCATTGATGGCGACGCTCCGGCGGCCATGCGCTACACCGAAGCCCGCCTAGGTGCACTAGCCGAAGAAATGCTCGCGGATATAGAGAAAGATACCGTTGATTTTACGGATAACTTTGATGGCTCTCAAAAAGAACCGCTGGTGCTGCCTTCGAAAATCCCCAACCTACTGCTCAACGGAGCTTCAGGGATTGCAGTTGGAATGGCAACCAACATTCCTCCTCATAATCTAGGCGAACTTGTTAAAGCTCTTGTTTATATTATTGACCATTATGAAAAACTGGAAGAGATTACCGTAGATGACCTATTAAAATTTGTCCCCGGCCCCGACTTTCCTACCGGCGGCATGATCATTGGCAGCGAGGGCATTCATCAGGCTTATGCTACCGGCAAAGGACGTATTGTCATGCGCGGCATTGCTTCGATTGAAGAAATGGGTACTAACCGTAACCGCATTATCATCAGTGAAATTCCCTACCAAGTCAATAAAGCGAGTTTAATCGAGCGGATTGCTGAACTTGTACGCGACGACAAAATTGACACCATTGCCGATTTACGCGATGAATCCGACCAACGCGGCATGAGCATTGTCATTGAATTAAAGCGCGGTGCTCAACCTCAAAAAGTACTCAACCAACTCTATAAGCATACTGCCTTACAATCTGTAATCAGTGTTCAAATGCTAGCATTAGTGCACGGTGAGACGCGCATTTTGCCGCTTAAAAAAGCCCTGCAAATCTTTATAGAACATCGTGTTGAGGTAATCACCCGCCGCTCCCAATTTGAACTCGAGCGCGCTAGAGCTCGCGCTCACATCCTAGAGGGATTGCTGATCGCCTTAGCAAACTTAGATGAAGTGATCGCTACCATTCGCCGCTCACCCGATGCAGATACCGCCAAGAGTCGCTTGATGAAAAAGTTCAAGCTTACTGACAAGCAAGCTCAAGCAATTTTGGATATGCAGCTGCGCCGTTTGGCAGCTTTGGAACGTCAAAAAATTGAGGAAGAACATCAACAGCTCCTGCAAACGATTGCCTATTTGGAAGATCTTTTAGCTCACCCCGAAAAAGTGCTCGCTGTCATTAGAGAAGAACTGCTGGAACTGGAAAAGAAATATGGTGATGCCCGGCGTACGCGCATAGCTGCCAACATCAGCGAGGATTTCAACGAAGAAGATCTCATTCAAGATGAAGCTTTGCTGGTAAGTATTACCCAAAAAGGATTCATCCGTATCGCAAACATTCAAGCCTATCGCTCACAGCAGCGCGGCGGACGCGGTGTGCGCGGGCATACAACTAGAGAAGAAGATGAAGTAGTCATGATGTATGCCGCCCACTCGCATGATTCTTTGCTTTTCTTTTCCGACCGCGGCAAAGCATATATGTTGAAAGCTTACCAAATCCCCGAAACAAGCCGTTCCGGTAAAGGGGTCTCGCTGCGTAACGTGCTGGATTTAGCTGACCAAGAACGAATAACCGCCGCCCTTGCCGTTGCAGATTGGGAATCGGCTGAATTTGTTACAATGGCAACTGTCAATGGGCGAATAAAACGCCTGCCGCTGAGCGAATTGAGCAGTGCACGGCGCAGCGGCATCATTGCCATTAATCTCGACGAAGGTGATGAATTAGGCTGGGCTCGGCTGACGAGTGGAAACAACGAAATCATCTTAGTCTCCGAACAGGGGCAGGCAGTTCGCTACGCCGAACAAGAGGTGCGTGCGATGGGCAGAACTGCAGCAGGGGTAACAGCGATGAGACTCCGTCCTACTGATCGGATCGCCGGCATGGAAATTGTGGAAGAAAACGCCGACTTGCTCGTCATTACGAGCCGTGGATTTGGCAAACGCACTCCCCTAAGCGAATACTCGACTACAAGCCGCGGCGCAAGCGGCGTAGCAACCATCAATCAAAAAGCACTTGCTTCCATCGGCAAAATTGCCGCTGCACGTGTTGTTCAAGAAACCGATGAACTAACCATTATCACTGCGGGCGGCATTGTCTTGCGTACGACAGTCAACAAACTGGCTAAGCAGGGACGCACCACCAAGGGCGTCCGTATCGTTACTGTTGACGAAGGGGATACTGTCGCTTCCATCGCCCGTCTAAAAAGCGAATAGTCGAAGAATTCTTCATAAGACAGCTTATAAATACTCCTCTTTGATAATCAAAGAGGAGTATTTATTTTACTGCGGCTAATACCAGCATTTCACGACAGCTCATTTTATTTTCTGGGCTGTTGCTTTCTGAGTATTTTTATCCTAAATCTCTTAACACTTGACATACCCATTATTTTTTTATATAATTCAATCATCATTGAAATATTATTAAGATACTCATTTATGGACATACTACTTTCACTAGAGATTGACAATGAAGCAAGAGCCTTGCTTTGCCAGGCTTTTAAAGCTTTAGCTGAGCCTCACCGCATGAAAATATTTCTGCTGCTCCTGCAGGGTGCTCAATGCAATTGTTCACTTGGGGAAACACTCAACATAGCCAATAACCTTCTTTCCCATCACCTAAAAATACTCCGCAAAGCCAACTTAATCAACATTCAGCGCGACCATGAAGATAGCCGTTGGATTTATTATTCCGTCAATCAAGACACGCTAAAACGCATACACCAAACTTTCACGACCCTTTTCAACCCCGAAGCTGTAATCAACAAACCCCAAAGCTGTTTGCTCGAATACTGCAAGGAAAAGCGCAGCACTAGAAAATGATACATTCATCTTAACCTTGAGAGGAGGGATTAACGATAATCATTAGTTGTAATATTCCTTTTTATACCTTATTTAGCTTTATACCATCAGAAAAAACGATAAATCTTAGGAGGAAATGTGGCAACAAGTAATAACCAAGAAGATATTGTTGTTCGCATGCACCGTGAACTTAAGGCAGCCTTAGAAAAAGAGCCCTCCAAGCGCAAATGGGTTATGGTCATTGATCTGCGTAAATGTGTTGGCTGCCAAGCATGCACCATAGCCTGTGTTGCGGAAAACAAATTACCGCCAGGTGTTGTCTATCGCCCTGTGCTGGATCTAGAACACGGCACCTATCCAAATGTAAGCCGCCAATTTATCCCGCGTCCATGCATGCAATGTGAAAATCCCCCCTGTGTACCCGTCTGCCCAGTACATGCTACCTACATCAACGGCGAAGGGGTCATTGAAGTCAATTATGAGCAATGCATCGGCTGTCGGGCTTGCATTGTAGCCTGCCCTTATGGTGCACGCACCTCTGATTTTGGCTATACCTATACTCAAGATACACCGCATCAAACAGAGTCCATGTTAGGACAAGAAACAGCTGATGATTATGAACGCGCCCCCAGTTTTGAATACGGCAAAACTTGGGAGAGAGCCAACCATCGTCAGTCACCTATTGGCAATGCGCGCAAATGTCATTTCTGTCTGCATCGCCTCGAAAAAGGTGAGCTGCCTGCTTGTGTTACCACCTGCATTGGACGCGCCACGTTATTTGGAGATGCTCTCGATCCTGATTCAGTTGTCGCTCAGCTCATTTCTCAGCCTAATGTCATGCGTCTTAAGGAAGATATGGGCACTGAGCCAAAAGTATATTACCTTGTTTAGCGGGAGGCAAACATTATGCTCAAGAAAGTTATCTATCTCATTAGTGCTTTAGCTTTTGCCTTTGGTGTGTGGGGATTTTACATTCGTCTTTTTATCGGCGAGAAAGACGTCAACTACGGTTCTTATGTAGTGTGGGGCTTGTGGGTTGCGATGTACCT
Organism: Anaerolineales bacterium; assembly: GCA_034429745.1. Classification (GTDB taxonomy): domain Bacteria; phylum Chloroflexota; class Anaerolineae; order Anaerolineales; family DRKV01; genus JBAXBF01. Next base: position 5,513 of record DAOUFY010000144.1, on the reverse strand, counting down.
TTTCTTCGCCGGTGCTGCAGCTGGCTCTTATATGATTGCCGCCCTGGAATACTTGTTTCAAATTCCCTTATTTAAAGGTACTGGCAAGCCGGCTTTATGGTGTGCTCTCATTTGTATGCCGGCAGCCCTTACAACCATAGCCATGGATCTAGGGCATTGGGAGCGAGTTTGGAAAGTGTATCTTTCACCAAATTTCTTGTCTCTACTAGCCCAAATGGTATGGGGATATACGCTTTTCGTTTTAATTATTCTCGCTTCTTTGTATGTTACTCTTAAACGTCCAGAGGCATGGTTCATTAAGCCACTTTTCGCTGTTGGTCTTTTTTTGGCAATTTTCTTAAGCGGCGGCGTAGGTGCCTTGCTGGGTGTTAACGCCAGCCGCGCTTATTGGCACATCGGCTTGCTGCCAGCCCAATTCCCCTTCTTTTCATTAGCCACTGGCATAGCTCTTTCCATGGTTGTTATGGGTTGGTTTGCCCCACCTGATGAAAATAGGCCTCGTTTGCTTCTAAGCTTAGGGTACTTAACCAACATTCTCATACTTATTAAAACTTATTTTTTATGGAGTGACTACTCCCAATCTCTATACAGCGGCATTCCTCAAAATGTCGCTGCCGTTGAAGAAGTGATGTTCGGTGAATATTGGTGGGCTTTCTGGATTTTCCAAATTGGGTTAGGCGCGGTTATTCCGCTCATTGTCTTAAGCATACCGCAATGGGCAAAGAATGGTATGGTCAACGGATGGATGGGTCTGTTTGTACTCCTCGGGTTTGCAGCTGCACGCGCCAATATTGTTTTTCCCGCCTTAACGATTGAGGAGCTTGGAGGGCTAGCTACGGCATTTTCAGGTCCTCACTTATCCTTCGAATACTTTCCCAGCCTGTTGGAATGGTCTATCATAGCCGGTGTAAGTGGAGGAGCCGCATTACTCATTGTATTTGGTCTAGAACGCTGGTTTTTCAATTTACCTAAGGAGGTGCAGCAATGAAACAAGAGCAACTGCAAAACCATACTTTCACTCGCCGAGAATTTCTAAAGCTCTCCGCTTTAGCCGGGACAACAACCGCATTTCTCAGCGGCTGCGAAAAGTTTCACATCATCCAAAATACTTTGGAGAAGCTCGGAGAAGATAGTGCTTACCCTTTAGCAGAACCGGAACAGCAGATTCTTTCAGTTTGTCAGCAGTGCAACACTCAATGTGGCATCAAAGTCAAATTGTGGAATGGCGTTGCAGTTAAGATAGAAGGCAACCCTTATTCTCCTTGGAACTTAGCTCCGCATATTGACTATAATACCCCGCTTAACGAATCCGCCAATCTAGATGCCCCTATCTGCCCGAAAGGGCAAGCCGGCTTACAAACTGCGTATGACGGTTATCGGCTGACACAGGTGCTCAAGCGCGCTGGCAAAAGAGGTGAAAACCGCTGGGAAGTTATTCCCTTCGAACAAGCTATCGAAGAGATTGTTAAAGGCGGCAAATTATTTGCCCATGTTGCGGGCGAAGAAGATCGCCAAGTGGAGGGTCTTGAAAGCCTCTACGCAATTCGAGATCCAAAGCTCATGAAAGCAATGGATGGAGCAGTGAAAAAAATATGGGCAGAAAAAGACCCGGCTAAAAAGCTTACCCTTGTTGCCCAATTTAAAGAGGAATTCAAGGATCATTTGGATAAAATGATTGATCCCGATCACCCCGATCTCGGTCCCAGAAATAACCAAATATTATATTTCTGGGGACGCAAGAAAGCCGGTCGAGCTGAATTTGCCCATCGCTTTTTCGGCAATGGCTTAGGCACAGTGAACCGCCATGGACATACAACAGTTTGCCAAGGCAGTCTTTACTTCGCTGGCAAAGCAATGAGTGAGCAGTGGGATAGCAACACAGGTAAATTTACCGGCGGCGCAAAAGCGTACTGGCAGGGCGATACTGCATCGGCTCGCTTTGTGATCTTCGTCGGCGCTTCACCTTTTGAAGGCAATTACGGACCTACAAACCGCGTACCGCGCATCACGCAACGCTACGCTGAAGGCGAATTAAAATTTGTTGTCATTGACCCGCGTCTTTCAAAAATCGCCGCCAAAGCGTGGAAATGGCTGCCTAACAAACCAGGTACCGAAGGTGCCATTGCTATGGCTCTCATCCAATGGATTATCGCCCACGAACGCTATGATGCCAAATATTTAGCCAATGCCAATAAAAAGGCCGCAAAAGATCGCGGCGAACCAACCTGGTGCAATGCTAGCTGGCTAGTCAAGATCGAAAACGGCAAACCTGGAAAATTTTTACGCGGTTCCGATCTAAAACTCGTCCAAAAGGTGGAAGAGGAAAAGGACGGTAAAAAAGTAATAAATTGGACAACAGAAGACGGCATTACTTTCGTAACTGATCCTTTTGTCGTATTAGACGAAAACGATCAACCTATCCTCTTTGATCCCAATGATGACGAGCGGGCTGCAGTGGCAGGAAAATTGTTTGTGGATACAAAAATTCAAGATTATGAAGTTAAAAGTAGCTTACAGCTATTAAAAGAATCGGCGGATATGCACACCCTCGACGAATGGGCAGAAATCAGCGGTGTTTCAGCAGACGATCTTGCACTCATCGCCCATGAGTACACCTCTTATGGGAAGAATGCAGCTGTAGATATTCATCGCGGTGTCTCACAACATACCAATGGGTTCTACAACGTAATTGCTTGGAACAGTCTTGCCTTGTTGATTGGCTCTTATGACTGGCAGGGCGGGCAAGTGTATGCTTCCACTTACGATATTACCGGCGCCAAAGCTGAGGGTCCCTTTAATCTAAGCAAAAGCGATCCGCTGAACCTAGCTCCTTTCGGGATTAGTATTATCCGTCATGATGTCAAGTACGAAGACACAACACTATTTGCATCATTTCCAGAAAATGAACGTTACCCAGCCAAACGCAATTGGTATCCGCTTGCTTCAGACATCTACGAAGAAATTATCCCTTCAGCAGGGGATCAGTATCCGTACCCCATCAAAGCAGTCTTTATGTATATGGGTTCGCCGGTGTATTCACTGCCCGGCGGCCATACATGGATTGAAATCCTGCGCGATGTGGATAAGATTCCATTATTTGTTGCCAGCGACATTACCATTGGCGAGACAAGCATGTATGCAGATTATATCTTCCCAGATGTAACCTTCCTAGAACGCTGGGAGTTCAGCGGTTCTCATCCGTCATTGACCTTTAAGGTTCAAGGCGTCCGACAGCCGGTAATCGCCCCGCTCAGCGGTACAGTAAAGGTATATGGAGAAGAGATGGCTCTGCAATTCGAAGCTATGCTGCTCGGACTAGCAGAAAAGTTGGGCTTACCTAATTTTGGTAAAGGCGGTTTCGGCGACTACGGCGACTTTACTCATCCGGATGATTTCTACTTGCGGTTAACCATGAATCTTGCTTATGGAGAAAAACCGCAAGGTGAAGATGCTGTTCCCGATGCCGATGATGAAGAAGAACGCGTGTTTCTTGAAGCTCGCAAACACTTGCCCAAAGCTGTATTTGATGTGGAGCGCTGGAAGCGCATCACAGGCAATGCTTGGCGCAAAGTTGTTACCGTGCTTAATCGCGGCGGACGTTTTCAGGCTTATGAAAAAGGTTATCCAAATCCCAGTGGCAGCAAAGCAGTTCCTACTCAAGTTGGCAATAAGTATGGGAAATTTATCAACATGTACATGGAAAAAACCGCCGGCGTGAAACATTCCGGCACAGGGAAGAGCTTGCCCGGCATAGCTACGTTTATTGAGCCTTACATGGGTTACGACGGCAAAATAATTGAAGATAACGCTCAAGGATATGATTTGAAATTAATCACTTTCCGAGAAATCTCGCAAACAAAAAGCCGTACACCCGGCAATTACTGGCTTAGAGCTTTGCTGCCTCATAACTTCCTGCTTATCAACTCCAAAGATGCAGCCGCCCGCAATCTCGTTGATGGCGATACCGTACAAATCTTCTCCGCCACAAATCCGACAGGGGAATGGGTGATTAATGATACCCAGCGCATTCCTATCCTTGCTAAAGTGAAGATTACCGAAGGAATGAAACCCGGTGTAGTCGGCTTTGCCTTAGGATTTGGGCATTGGGCATATGGTGCACATGATATCACCATAAACAAAACCACCATCCCCGGCGAAGCCAGCCGCATGGAAGGCTTCCATGCCAATGCTGTCATGCGGCTTGATCCTTTGGTGAAAAACACCTGTCTTTTTGATCCAGTTGGCGGCAGTGCTGTCTTCTATGACACGCTGGTGAAAATTGCAAAAGCTTAATTACAAAAAGCTTAATTACAAAAATATAAAACTGAAGCCCGCAAGTTTTTTCGGGCTTCAGTCTTTTTTAGATGACTGAAAATAACGCTTTCTTTCTATCGTTATTTTCAGCTCATGGAACGGTGTTAAGGATTGCATTTACCATTGCCCAAAAGTTTTCCATGGGTGTATCAAGCTGTACATGGTGCGTAGGTCCTAAAATTAAGCCGCCGTCTTTGCCAACAGTTTCAACCCGCAAGCGTACTTCTGCTTCTACATCAGATGGAGTGCCAAAGGGCAAGGTATGCTGTTCGTCTATTGTGCCCCAAAAACAAAGATTTTTCCCATATTGCTTTTTCAACTTTGCCGGGTCCATGCATGCGGGCTGAACGGGGTTAAGCACATCCAACCCAATCTCAATCAGATCAGGGATTATCCGCTCCACATTTCCATCGGTATGATAAGCGACCTTTACATTGGGATTAATCGCCTTAAGTTCTGCAATAAACGTTGCCATACGCGGCTTCAGATACTTACGCCAAAGGCGCGGAGAGATGAACATATCGTGCTGTGAGCCGACATCATCGCCAGTCCATATCATATCCACCCCCATTTCGACCAACTTTTTAGCTGCAGTGAGATGATAATGATAAGGGATATCCAGCAAACGCTCTGCTAGCTCCTCATTAGTCAAAAAGTCCGTCAATATCCTTTCAAGACCTCTCAATGCCCAAGCTGTTTCAAAGATCGTGGTTACCGTAACCCCTACAATCCAATATTCGTCTTTATAGTCGCGAAGTACGCGTGCAGCCTCCTCATAAAGCTCCGGACGGTTTGGGTCTGGCGGTATATACGTCTCAATGGCTTTATCATCCGCTAGGGGGTGCCCGCAAATCTCGGTGTAGAAACCTTTCCCAAACGGTGTTTCGTAGGGTTGAATGCCCCAAGATACTCCCCACTCATCGGTATAAGGCTGATCAGCCATGTAATAGGAATTAGCCCAGCCAACTGAAGTAAGCAGCATATCTTCACCAATGGCTCTTTCAAGCTCATAGGTATTTCCTCCCCCATGGGGGTTATGGGTCGCTTTGCCCTTCACATGCAAATCCTTTCGCAGACGTTCTGCAAATTCTGGGGTAAAACTAATTTGCATCGGCGTGCGATCTGGCTTTTCATGATTCAACGCCATTTCTACTCTTTCGCGGGGTTTCATTTTTGTTTCTCCTTCCATAAAGCCCACA
>DAOUFY010000143.1:0-2599 GCA_034429745.1 Anaerolineales bacterium | reverse complement strand
AATACCCAACGTTTGTTGATATCAGCAAGAGCCAATGGATTTAGAGAACATGTTGCATTAATAAAGAAAGTTGTCTTTATTTTAGATGGAAATATCATCGGAGAAAAGAGTTCAATCCCTTATGAGGTGTGGTGGAATCTTGAACTTGGGAAACATTGGGTTTTAATAGAAGCTGAAATGCAAGGAGGAAAAACAATAAAAAGCCAGATAGTTAATTTTGAGGTCAGAGATACTCCATTGCAAAATAATTAATTAGCAGTAGATCACCTTATAATGGAATAAGGTGATTGATTAAATAAAAGACACTAGCGATGGATATGCTAGTGTCTTTTTGGTTTTTATGATTATTGGAATTATCCTGCTTTGACAGGTATCTTTTTTGTGGCAGGAACGATTTTAGGCAGAACTAACCTGAGTACACCGTCTTTGACTTTTGCTTCAATTTTATCTACGTTGATTTCGTTCGAGAGAGTGAATCTGCGTTGGAAATCTCCGACTTCATATTCGGTGTATAACAGGCTGTGCTTTTCCATTTTTTCTTCCGGAACTTTGCCACTGATTGTAAGTATGTTTTTCTCGACATTGATATCAATGGCTTTTTCATCTACGCCTGGCATATCAGCTACTAAGAATACTTTGTCGTCAGTTTCATAAATATCCGTACGAGGAGTGAACACTCGTCTATTGCTCATTCTCTCAGCTCCCTCTACGGGAGTAATTTCCTGTTTAGAACCATCTATTACCTCGAGCTTGTTATCCATAACATTCACCTCCTTTCAGTTTTTACAAAGATTATCCAGCTTTGACAGTAATCTTCTTAGGCTTATCTTCCTCTGCTCTTGGTAATGTTACCGTGAGAATACCTTTTTCAAACACAGCTTTGACTTTATTAGCATCAACCTTGAAAGGCAATTCAATGCTGCGTGTAAAGGTGCCATAGGTTCTCTCTTGACGGTAGCAGCAAGCACCTTCAGGTAGGGTTTCTTGCTTGCGTTCGCCTTTGATAGTCAACGTGTCATTGATCACAGAAATATCCAAATCATCAAGGTTTACTCCTGGCAACTCAGCGGTAACGACAGCTTCTTCTTCGTTTGTGTAGATGTTCATTGCCGGATAACCCAATGGTGTTCGCAGTGGACTTGGCAGGTAAGTGCTGAATAAGCGATTCATCTCGCGTTGCAATTCTTCAAATTCTCTCAAAAGTGGCATATTGAAATATCTCCTATACATACTCTAACCCTCCTTTCTGATGTAGAGTCTATTTTTTATTCTTGCTTTCAATATACAGAGCCAATATAAGAAAAGCGCATAAGAGATATTAAAAACATGTTGAAAGTTTTTAAAAATAATGTTAAGAGCAAAATGTGATGAGGAGTTGATTTCGTAAATTCAAGAACAAGGTTATAATTGATTTTGTATGGTTACTGAATTATTGATCCCATTTGTAAACCCAAATGAGCTTGAGGTAAAAATTGTTCAAGTTCACGTTCATGAAGGGATGTACATTCAACGCGGGGACAAAATATGTGTATTAGAAACCACCAAAGCCACAATGGAAATGACTAGTGAAAAGGATGGGTATTGTGTTGGGATTAAGGTAAAGGAAGGGGAAATTGTCCGAGCTGGTGAAGTTTTCGGTTATATTACGGATTCACTTGAAGAATGGCAAAATTTAAGAAAAGAGAACGGTAACCACAAAGAGCATTTATTATCACAAGGATATGAAGAGTCCCAAGGGAACAATCTACGGATAACAAAGCCGGCTTTAGTTCTCGCAAAAGAGCATCACATAAACCTTGATTTGTTGCCTAAAGATGAATTAATCACAACAGAGTATTTACATAAATATACATTAAATCAGAACCAAGAATTTTCATTATCAATCAATCGTGAAGAAGTGCGCGACAATTCAATCGTCATTATTGGGGGTGGCGGTCATGGAAAAGCAGTAATAGAATTGCTGCGTGCCATTGGTACGTTCCATATTGTAGGTATATTGGATGATGGCATTGAACCAAAAAAGGAAATATTAGGAGTGCCGGTGTTGGGTAGCGTTTCGTCCTTGAAAGAACTGTCGAAACTTGGGTTGAAATATGCAGTCAATGCTGTTGGTGGCATTTCGAGGATGCAAAACCGTAAAGATATTTTTGATATGATCACGGATGCTGGGTTATCTAATCCTCCTTTAATTCACCCACGAGCATTTATTGAACCAAGTTCCACAATTTCTGATGGGGTGCAAATATTTCCTTTGGCTTATGTAGGTAGCTTAGCAAAAATTGGATTTGGGTGCATTATAAACACCGGCGCAATTGTATCTCATGATTGTGTGCTTGAAGATTATGTAAATCTTTCACCTCATGCGACGCTTGCTGGAGAAGTTCATGTAGGTGAATTAACACTCATCGGAATGGGGGCAACAATTAATTTACGGGTACATATTGGAAGACGATCAAAAATCGGTAACGGGGCAACGGTAAAAGCTAACGTAGAAGATGACGGATTGGTGCATGCTGGAGAAGTATTTCCTACAACGCGATGAATTGAAATGATGGGGATGTATTTCAAGACTAAACCAATGTTTAAATACAATATATAT
>DAOUFY010000142.1:0-28860 GCA_034429745.1 Anaerolineales bacterium | reverse complement strand
TTTTTAGCCTACCTATAAGGGATTGAAACTCTTTCCAAATACCCATATCGCCACACCTTGTATGTGGTTTTTAGCCTACCTATAAGGGATTGAAACCCATTTTTTGCTATAGAGACGTTATTTTTTTATTTTTGTTTTTAGCCTACCTATAAGGGATTGAAACACGTATCTTAATCTTTCGGCTAATCTGTGCATGTACTCTGTTTTTAGCCTACCTATAAGGGATTGAAACGATGTTTGGGGCAGTTAAGCATCAATACAAAGCCTCGTTTTTAGCCTACCTATAAGGGATTGAAACAAATGCTCCTTCTATACTTTCTTGCGAAACAATCTGTGGTTTTTAGCCTACCTATAAGGGATTGAAACCATAAATCGAATCAACTGTGGCTTGTTCATTCTTTTGTTTTTAGCCTACCTATAAGGGATTGAAACTCAGCCGACGCGCCGCCAGCTAGATCTCGAGCTTGGCTTAAAAAATTAAAGGATGATTCTGCTCACCGAAAGGTGTGTACCTTGGCAGAGCAGTTCATCCTTATTAGAAAGCCTAAGCTTGCTGGATTATGGCGCTATGATTGTTCCATCGGGTATGATGGTGCGCTTGGGGATAACAACAATCCCATCCCGAACTACATACATGTCTGTGTCAATGTCGGTACCGCGCGGGAAGGGTTTGATGACTACGTTTGACCCAATGCGCACGTTTTTATCCAAAATCGCTCCCTCAATGACACAGTTTGGACCAACGCCCATAGGTATGTTGGAACTGCTGGGGTTGGAGTTTTCATAATAGTCATTGCCCATGACAATGGTGGAGCTTATCTCACAGCCACCTTCAATGATGCTGCGTAAGCCGATAACGCTGTCTTGAATTTTGGCGCGGCCAATGCGGCAGCCTTCGGTAAGCAGCACGTTATGCAGGGAAGATCCATCGAGTATGGAGCCGGGTAAAAAGCGGGCATGGGTGTAGATCGGGAAGTGTGCATCATAGAGGTTAAAAGGAGAATTCGGCTGCGTGAGGCTTAAGTTGGTATCGTAAAATGAACGGATTGTTCCAATGTCTTCCCAATAATCATCAAAATCAAACCCATATACTTTATGCTGCTTAATGGAGAGGGGTATCACGTCGCCGCCAAAATCAGTATAGTCTGTGTCTTGCAGGTATTCAATCAGCACTTCGGTGTTGAAGATGTAAATGCCCATTGAACCTAAATAGGGTCTTGCCGGGTCATTGCGGCTGACAAGCTCGGCTAAGCGCTGCGGATCTTTTGGTTTTTCGGCAAAATCAACAATGCGTCCGTCATCTGCGCGGCGCAGAATGCCGTAGCGCCCTGCATTGGCTGCAGAAACCGGCTGAACAGCGATGGTGATGTCGGCGCCGGTTGCCCAGTGGTATTCAGCCATAGCTTCATAGTCCATGCGGTAGAGGTGGTCGCCGGCAAGGATCAAGATGTATTTTGCGCCGGTGGAAGTTAGCTCGGTCAGCTGCTTGCGAACGGCATCTGCTGTGCCTTGATACCAGTCGGTGTTGGTTGGGGTTTGTTCGGCAGCCCAAATTTGCACCCAGCCGCTATGAAAGAAATCGAAACGATACGTTTGGGTGATGTGGCGGTGCAGCGAAACCGAATTGTATTGGGTCAGTATGGCAATGCGATGAATACCGGAGTTTATACAATTGCTTAGGGGTACATCAATAAGGCGGTATTTCCCCGCGATGGGCACGGCCGGTTTGGCTCTCTCTTTGGTCAAAGGGTAAAGCCTTTTGCCTACTCCACCCCCTAAAATAACACTTAAGATATCATTGACGGTATTCATGGTTACCTCCCCTTACTTCCATGAAAACGGTGGTTTGCCAATAGCAAATCTTGAAACCGATTCCTGTAAGGATTAAAGATATATACTTGCCCTCCTCCCCTCTCTTCTTCCAAATGTGTTTACTTTACTGTATGGCACTATGACGCTTGCAGGCAATGCAGACGAGCTTGTTGTGGTAAGAAAAGCCTCTGCGTTGCGTTCGGAATTTTGAATGCCGAAGGTGGGAATCGAACCCACACTCCCGAGGGAACACGATTTTGAGTCGTGCGCGTCTGCCAATTCCGCCACTTCGGCATTACTGTTTAAAGTATAATCAATTAAGGATGCAAGGTCAAGGGGAATTTTTGACCATTTCCTGTTATAATCAACGGTAGGAGAAAAGCTATGCAGCTTGGTATTGTAGGATTACCACAAAGTGGAAAAACCACCATCTTTAATGCATTGACGCGCGGCAATCAGCCCACTTCTCAGGGCGGCGGAAAATTGGCGATGCATACCTCTGTGGTGGATGTGCCGGATGAGCGGATTGATCGCCTTTCAGCCATGTTCAAGCCTCAGAAGACGATTTATGCGAAAACAACTTATGTGGATTTCGGCGGCATAGAAAGCAGCCCGGGCAAAGAATCTGCCAAGGGGCTGTCTGGTCCGCTGCTTAATCGTCTTTCGCAAATGGATGGCTTCTTGCATGTTGTGCGCTGTTTTGATCGCGCCCAGCTGCCGCATCCGCTTGGCAGTGTTGAGCCACAGCGGGATGTGGAAATGATGGATGCAGAGTTTGTGCTCAACGATCTGATTATGGTTGAACGCAAATTGGTAAAAAGCCGTGAGGAGTATGGCAAATTCGGCGGCAAGGAAAAAGAACGTTTGGCTCATGAGCTGTCTTTGTTTGAACGGCTTCATCAAGCCCTGAGTGAAGAAATCCCTTTGCGTACGCTTGAATTTACAGAGGAGGAACGCAAAAGCATTTCGAGTTTTGGTTTCTTAAGCTTAAAACCAATGCTGAAGATATATAATTTGGGAGAAGGGCAGCCGCCACCGAACATTCCCACTAAGTACCCGCAAGCTACAGCAGAGGTGGCACTGCAAGGGCTGCTTGAGATGGAAATTGCTCAACTGTCCCCTCAAGATGCCCAAGTGTTTATGCAGGAGTATGGCATAGAGGAACTGAGTCTTTCTAAGGTTATTCGCCTGTCATATCAGCTGCTTAAGCTGCAATCCTTCTTTACAGTCGGTGAGGATGAAGTGCGCGCCTGGACGATTCCGGTCGGTGCAACGGCCTTAGAAGCAGCCGGCACGATCCACACCGATCTGGCTAAAGGCTTTATTCGAGCTGAAGTTGTCTCTTATGAAGACTTGATCGCTCTTGGGGGTTTGGCAGAGGCGCGCAGTCAAGGAAAGCTGCGCATGGAAGGCAAGCAGTATATCGTCCAAGATGGCGATATTGTCCATATTCGGTTTAATATATAAGGTTTGCTGATGGCTGTAATTCGGGAACAATTACCGCACTGGGATCTCTCTGATTTGTTCCTCTCGATGGAGGATGAGCGCTTTTTGAGGACGGCTGAAACCTTAGATGAGATGGTGAGCCGGTTCGAAGGACGCCGTCAGGAGTTATCCGAAGCAATTGGGGCGGAAGCTTTCTTAAGCTTTTTGCAGCAGTTGGAGGAAATACATACAGCATTCAATCGGCTGTATGGGTTTGCCGGGTTGAAGTTTTATGAGAATACGCAGGACGAAAAAGCATTAAACCTGCTCACACAGTTGGAGCAAAAAGCTGCGGAGTTGGAAAACCGCTGCTTATTCTTTGGCTTATGGTGGAAGAAGTTGCCCAAACCTTCTGCCGAACGTTTGATGGAAGCAGCTGGGGATTTTCGCTATTGGTTGGAGAAGCAGCGCAGTTTTGAAAAGTACACTCTTTCAGAAGCTGAGGAAAAGATCATCAACATCAAGAATGCGAATGGTGTGCAGACCCTGTGCCGGCTGTATGACACGATAACCAACCGCTATGTTTTTCAGCTCGAAGAGGCAGAGGCACCCCATGAGGTGAAATCACTCACCCGAGATGGCTTAATGGCTTATGTGCGCCACCCAAATCCGCTGATGCGCGAGCGGGCATATAAGGTGCTGTATGAGGTTTTTACGCGCGATGCAGTCCTGCTGGGGCAGATTTATCAAGCCATTGTCCAGGATTGGCATAATGAAAAGGTTGGCTTGCGCGGCTTTTCCAGCCCCATAGCTGCTCGAAATTTGGAAAACGACATTCCAGATGAAATTGTCAACACGCTTTTGCAAGTATGTGAAGAAAAAGCACCGCTGTTTCAGCGTTATTTTCGTCTGAAAGCTAAAGCCTTGGGGATGGAGCGTTTGCGCCGGGTTGATCTCTATGCTCCGCTTGAAAGATCCGAAAAAAGGTTTGGTTGGGAAGAGGCAAAAGGATTGATCTTTGAAGCTTTTCAAAGCTTCGATCCCACGTTGGCAAAGTTGGCTGAACAGGTGTTTGCTGCCCGCCATATTGACGCTGAAGATAGGCCCGGCAAGCAAAATGGCGCTTTTTGCTGGTCGGTAGTGCCGCAATTAACCCCTTGGGTGCTTTGCAATTATCAATATCAAGTGCGGGATGTAACGACGCTTGCTCACGAATTGGGGCATGCAGTGCATGGATTATTAGCCGGCAAGCACTCTATTTTCACTTATCAAGCCCCTCTGCCATTGGCAGAAACTGCTTCAACCTTTGGTGAGATGCTGGTAACAGACTTAATGCTGCAGAGGGAATCAGATTCTAAGCTGCGCGCTGCATTGCTCTTTCAGCAGCTGGAAGAAGCGTATGCAACGGTGATGCGCCAAGCTTATTTTTCACTATTTGAACGCCAAGCCCACACGGCATTGCATAACGGCAGCTCACCTTCGGAGCTGAGCGAAATGTATTTTCAAAACTTGCAGCAGCAGTTCGGCGCTGCAGTGGAGCTTGAACCTATGTTCCGCTGGGAATGGATTACCATTCCTCACTTTTATCAAACCCCTTTTTATGTTTATGCATATTCATTTGGACAGCTGTTGGTGCTGTCGCTGTATCAGCGCTATCGTCAGCTGGGAAAGGCTTTTGTGCCAATGTATTTGGATATTCTCAGCGCCGGCGGGTCGCAGGCGCCGGTGGAATTGCTGGCAAAACATGGTTTGGATGTTGCCCAGCCAACTTTTTGGCAGGGCGGCTTTGAGGTTATTGAAGGTTGGATAGAGGAATGCGAACGCATTCAAGTATTAAAGTAATTTTATGGAGGAACGTATGCAGTGGCATGAAGTAAAGATCGAAAAACCAGAAACCATTAATGTAATTCTAGGACAATCTCATTTTATCAAAACGGTTGAAGATGTGCATGAAGCCTTGGTGAACGCCGTGCCGGGCATCCGCTTTGGGCTGGCTTTTTGTGAAGCATCCGGCAAGCGGCTTATTCGCTGGTCGGGCAATGATGAAGCGCTGATCGAGCTGGCTAAAAAAAATATGCAAGCCATTGCGGCCGGGCACAGCTTTATTCTCTTTTTAGGTGAGGGATTTTTCCCCATCAATGTGCTGAAGACAATCCAACAGATTGTTGAAGTGGTGAATATTTATTGTGCTACGGCAAACCCGGTAGAAGTCATTATCGCAGAAACAGAACTAGGCCGCGGTATTATGGGGGTGATAGATGGTCAGCCTCCATTGGGCATTGAGGACGAAGAGGGAATTGCTTGGCGCAAAGGGTTTGTCCGCACGATCGGCTATAAGCTGCAGTGAATTTCATGCTGAAAGCCGTCTGATTTGATCAGATGACGAGAAAAGAACATGTCCCAATCTGATCTGTTTGCCGAGACAGCTAAGCAGGATTCTACACTCATTCATGCACCGCCAAACGAGTTTAGTCAGCTTAAGGAGCTGGAAGCATTATGCAGCGCCGGCACCGCGCTCAGTGCTAATTGGCGATTGCCGGAGATATTGGATCATATTCTGGAAAATTTAGCGCGCGTGCTGGTCTTCGATCATGCGGCCGTGCTTGTGCTCGAAGGGGATACGCTGCGGGTGATAGCCCTAAATACTCATCCTTATTCTGCTCAGCATTGGGATAAAGGCTCCATCTTTCCGCTGCAGTCGGTGCTAAAGGATATTCTGCAGCTCAGAACAAGCCTCATTCTCGATGAACCTCAACAGGATTCGCTGTTCATCCCATCCCTGCTGAAAAATTGCCGCAGTTGGATTGGCATACCGTTAATGTCGCGTGAGTATTCCATAGGCATATTGTCAATAGAAAGCAGTCAGGAAAATGCTTTTCGAACGGTTTCTCTGCCTTTGCTGCAAGCTTTTGCGGGGCAGATTGCCATCAGTATAGAACGCGAAAGGCTAGCAGAACAAGCTCAATTTAGAGTAGAAATGCTTTCTCAGCGGGTTTCTGAAAAGAGCCGGGATTTGTGGTATCTTTTTCAAGTTACTGCCATCGCAAATGCTTATACCAACCAAACCGATTTAGTGGAAGAGGTGCTGGATCAGATCCAAAAGGCTGTCCAAGCAGAGGCGAGTTTTCTTTTCCTTCATAGTTATGAGGAGAATGAAGAACAGCCGCAAATCCATCTTCAACGATCTATCGGTCTTCCAATGACAATAATGAGGGAACTATGTGAGGTGTATCCCACATTGCATCACCTTTTGAGAGATAGTAAGCTGCCAATCCAAATGGATGAAAATAAAATACGAAATATTTTACCTTTTCTTTATCCGACTTATTATCAGTGTTATTTAATAGCTTTGCGCAGTCCACAAAAATTATTGGGCATGATTGGTCTTTTAACCCGCAGCGGGCGAGTGCTGGCAATAAACACTTTAAGCTTAGCCGTCATTATGGCAGAAAATGTAAGTATTGCCTTGGAAAGAGAAGAACTGCGCAAGCAAGCTGAGCAGACAGCAATAATTCAGGAACGTCAACGCATATCGCGCGACCTGCATGATGCCGTCTCCCAATCTTTATCAAGCGCTTGCATGATAGCTAGTGCTACCCGAAAGTACTTGGATAAAGAGAATTGGGAAGCTTTACGGCAGTCCGTTACGGATTTTCAAAAGGCGGCTTATCAATCGCTGCGCGAGATGAGGCTGTTGCTTTATCAGCTTCGACCGATCTCAGATGCACCTTTTGATGCAGTGAAGTCATTGCAAAAGCGATTGGATTTGGTTGAGCGGCGGGCCGGGCTTGAAGTGGAGGTAGAACTGGAACACTTTGAGCGGCTGCCAAAAGCGGTTCAGCAAACGATGTTTATCATTGCTCAAGAGGCTTTAAATAATATCGTAAAACATGCCTATGGTTCTAAAGTGTGGGTGCTGTTCTTTCGCCAAAATGGAACATCAGGTGTGCCGGAAGTAGGAGAGCCCCATCAGCCTTGCCGCTGGGTATTGGAGATTCGGGATGATGGAGAAGGGTTTGATCAAAACAAAGTATCACCTGGTTTTGGGCTGAACAATATGAGTGAAAGAGCCCGGGAGGCAGGGCTAGGTTGGGAGATTCAATCTCAAAAAGGTAAGGGAACAACGGTGAGAGTGATCTATGAGGAACCACACGGTTAAAAAAGTCCTTATTGTAGATGATCATATGATCGTGAGATCCGGGGTTAAGGCTCTGATTGGCACGCAAGATGATATGATTGTTGCCGGCGAGGCGGCTAATGGAAAAGAGGCGCTTGAATTGGCTGTTTCAACCAAGCCCGACTTAGTTCTTATGGATTTGGTAATGCCGGAAATGGATGGCATTCAAGCTATCCAAGAATTGCGTAAAATTGATCCACATATAAAGATTCTGGTATTGACAAGCTTTTCAGAAGAAGAGAAGGTGTTAGCGGCTTTGATGGCCGGCGCAATGGGCTTTGTGTTGAAGACGGCTTTGCCCGAAGAATTAGTAGATGCCATGCGTCAAGTAGCAGAAGGCAAAACTTATCTGCAGTCTAACATTCTGCAAATATTGCTACAGCAAGAGCCTTTAGAAAAAGTCGAGGAAAAACCTCAAGAAGAGAAAAAAGTTGTCTATTTAACTCCGCAGGAACAGCGTGTCTTATCATTAATAGCACGCGGACTTTCCAACCGAGAAATTGGCGATCAACTAAAAATCGAAGAGACAACTGTTCGTTATCATGTAACCCATATCTTAACTAAGTTGGGACTAGAAAACCGTACCCAAGCAGCGTTGTATGCCATAAGAGAAAAGCTGCTGTAGAAATAAATGCAATAGCATGCATAGCTTGCAATAAATACCCCTCAACAATTGTATAGCAAAATTGATATAAAAAACCCAACATTAATATGGGGATTTTTTTACCCTTTTCCCATATAATACTAACTGCGTGGGAAAACCATTAGTTTTGATTGAATATTCCAAAAAGAAAGCATCCACCACCTTTCTTTTGTGAATAATTCTCTGTTCCTCCCTACAGGGCGGGTAGGTCAGCCAGCTACCCGCCTCTCTCTTTTATTCAGCAGCATCATCTTCTGGGGGAAGATAAACCTCGCGATCACCGCGTAAAGCTTGATCAGCAGGGCCAATGATGCCCTTTTCCTCGAGTTCGTCAAGCAGCCGTGCAGCGCGTGGGTAACCGATCCTCAAACGGCGCTGAAGCAATGAGGCATTTGCTCGCTGCGCCTTGCGTACAATCTCAATCGCTTGTTCAAGCAGTTGATCGGCTGGAGTTTGTTCTTGTTCCAGTACAAGGCTATCCCAAGGGGAGGAGGTCCGCGTTTCGGGCGGAAGCTGCTTGTGCCAAAATGAGATAACACGCTGGATTTCATCGTCGCTGACCATAACGCCTTGAGCGCGAATAGGGGCAGATGCCTCTGGCGGTAAAAACAGCATATCTCCTTTGCCCAAAAGTGCTTCTGCTCCTGGAGTATCTAAAATAACGCGTGAATCAATACTCGAAGCAACCGCAAAGGATAATCGCGCAGGAAAATTGGCTTTTATTAAACCTGTAACAATATCCGTACTTGGCCGCTGAGTAGCAACAACAAGGTGTATTCCAGTGGCGCGGGCTAGTTGAGCTAAACGTACTAAGCTGTATTCGGTTTGTTCAGGGGCAGCCATCATTAAATCTGCCAATTCATCAATAAGCACAACGATATAAGGCAGTTTTTCGCCTTTAGAGCTTTTCTGCACTTTGCGATTGTGGCTTTGGATGTGCCGGGAACGAGAGGCTTCTAAAAGCTGATAGCGGCGTTCCATTTCAGCAGTTAACCATTGCAGCACACGCTGAATGCGCTTTGTCTCGGTTTCAACTTTGCCCAGCAGATGGGGCATATTGTTGAAATGCACTAGCTCTACCATTTTTGGATCGATCATAACCAACCGCAAATCATCTGGTGAGGCATTCATCATCAAACAAACAGCAATGGCGGAGATGCAGACAGATTTGCCGGAGCCGGTTGTCCCGGCGATGAGTAGATGAGGCATTTTGGCTAAATCCGCGGCAACTACCTTGCCGGCAACATCTCTGCCTAAAGCTAAAGCCAATGGAGAATTGATCTGCTGGAACCTTTCGCTTTGAAGCAGTGAGCGCAGCCTAACTTGAGTTGTTTGTGCATTAGGCACTTCAATGCCCACATAAGGTCTGCCGGGCACGGGTGCCTCGATGCGCAGCCGGGTGGCTGAAAGGGCAAGGGCTAAGTCTTTGGATAAGGCGTTAATTTGGGCAACCCTCACTTTTTGCTTAGTAACTTCACCATTGTTGCCAACTTTTTCAACATAGCCTGGATCTAAAGCATATTGGGTTATCGTCGGTCCTATTTGGTAGCCAATAACTTTTGCTGTAATGCCAAAATCTGCTAAAGTCTGTTCAATAAGTTCTGCGGTGTGTTGAATATGTTTATCATTCGGCTGAGCAGAACGCACATCTTCTTCAAGCAAAGATAATGGCGGCAGCCCTTCATTGCGCATCAAGGGCAGGGAAAGCTGCTCCTCTTCTTCTTCTGCAAAAGAAACTAACGGCTCGGGAGCGGCGACAGGTTGCGGGGGAGGCTTTGACGGCTGCTTTTTGGTGGAGGGTTTTTTTATAGGTATGGGTGGTTCCTCCTCTTGAAGAAAGTTCGAGGGCAGTTCTTTAGAAGCAATTTCTTTTTCAATCCATTGCAGCCACGCTTGCGGCAAACCAAAAGCTGAATAAAGCAGGAGAAATGCAAGAATCAAGATGATGAGAATAGCAAATGGAGCTGAGAGAAAACTGAGAAGAGCTTGGGCTAAACCCCAGCCCAGCATGCCTCCATCCATGCCGGCTTCGGCGCGTTGAATGCTGCTGCCGCCGAATAAGCTTAATGCAGCCAAGAAGGCGAAGAAAGTAACCTCTAAAACTAAAATTTGCCCCCATTTTAGCTGGAAGGGTTGTTTTAACCGCTTTGGGTCAGCAGGGCGCTGAAGGAGTTTCCATCCGAATAAGCCTAAACTTATGACAAAAAGCAAGCTGCCCCAGCCAAACCATTTCCTCAGGAAAGCAGCCCAAATATTAAGGATTATCCCTCCCCAATTCAGCAAGCCAAGCAGTGTTAACAGGGCAGCAGTAAAGCTTAGCACTGCTGCTACATCCCACAAGAAGCGCAATACTTTAGAGGATGACAGCAAAGATAGTCGTTGATTTGAGATTGGTTGGGGCGTTTTTTCGCGGCGAAGTTTGTTTTTGGATTTTGACTTCGGCATAAGATTATTGGCTATTTTGTTCCCGACTTACTAAGTAGATTCCCAGCAAAATAAAAATTCCGCCGATTATTTTAAATGGTGTTGGAATTTCGTTGAGCAATAAGATAGCAAGAATGGTAGAGCCGATGGGTTCTCCCAACAGCATTACGGAGACATAAGCTGCCGGCAAATAACCCAGAGCGTAGTTGAAAGAGGAATGCCCAATCATTTGTGGAATGAGGGCGAGCAAGAAAAACCACACATAAGCTATGGCTGGAAAACCGCTGAAGGGTTGTTGGGAAAGCGCCGTGATGATCAGCAAGACGACTGCTGCGCTGCTATAGACGATAAAAATATATGCAGTGAGCGAAAGATGTGCTCGCAATCGCCGCCCAATCATTAGGTAAGCTGCGGCTGCCCAAGCTCCCGCTAAAGCAAGAAAATTGCCTATGGTAGCTTTGCCGCCAAGAAAAGAAGCAAAATCTGAGCACCATAAATAAGGAAATGCTAGCTGACAAGAATCACTTAGGGCAACGGCAATGCCCCCTACAAAGGCAAAAGCAATGCCGACCCAAGCTAAAGGTGAAAGCTTCTCCTTGAGCAGGAAAGGGGAAAGCAAGGCAACCCAAATGGGTGTACTATCCACAAAAATAACCGAACTGGCAACACTGGTATATTCGAGCGAGGTGATCCACGTAGCGAAATGCAGGGCAAGAAATGAGCCGGAAAGAAAAGCCCACAATAAGGTTTGTCTGCTCAATGAACGCAGTTCAGGGAGGTGTTTAGGAAATGTGAAAGGCAGAAGCAACAGGCCAGTTAATACCATGCGGTACATGGCTATGGTCAACGAAGGAGCATGGGTTTGTGCAAAACGAATGAAAATGGCACCGCTGGAAACTGCGAGTATGCCAATGCCCATAATAAGCAAAGGAGATAGTGCTGGTCTTTTAGATGAATATGGTTCATTCATATCAAAAATCGTATATTTTTCCTTGACAAAGAATAAGGGCAAGACTACAATTCTTTAGTAGATATTGCTGTATTGCATGATGCAACCCATAGTTTTGGTAACTAATAGGCAACTGATTATAACATATTCATAAGGAGTGGAAAAATGGCTTTTACCCTACCTGAACTTCCATATAAATTAGATGCATTAAAACCCTTCCTTTCCGAAGAGCAAATGACTTTTCATTACACCAAACATCATGCTGCTTACTTTAATAAATTGAATTCTTTGGTTGAAGGCAAACCTGAAGCAAGTATGCCGTTAGAAGAAATCGTTGGCAAATCAAGCGGAGCGATCTTCAACAATGCTGCCCAGGCTTGGAATCACACATTCTTTTGGCATTGCATGTCTCCATCTGGTGGCGGCAAGCCAAGCGGAAAACTGGCGGAGGCAATTGAGAGAGATTTTAACAGCTTTGATGCTTTTAAAGAAGCCTTTTCGAATGCTGCTGCGACCTTATTTGGCTCAGGCTGGGCATGGTTGGCTGCAGACGCTCAAGGCAAACTTGAGATTATGGCGCTGAGCAATGCAGATACACCACTTAAGCACGGCAAGCAGGCAATTCTTACCCTCGATGTTTGGGAGCACGCTTATTACATTGATTACCGTAATGACCGTCCAAAATTCATTGCCGGTTTTTGGGATGTGATTAACTGGAAAGAGGCAGAATCTCTCTTTGCAAAAATTGCATAAAGGGTTAATGGCAAGAAAAACAAAAAGTTAAAAATTTGAAAACACAACGAATAAGGAGATAAATATTATGGCTTACGTAATTAATCGGCTTTGCACCCGTGAAGGAGATTGTGTTGAAGTGTGCCCTGTTGAGTGCATTGTGCCAGGCCCAACAAATGACCCGCAATGGAATGACTTGTTTTTCATTGATCCAGATACCTGCATTGACTGCGGAGCATGTGTTCCGGAATGCCCGGTTGAAGGAGCGATTACGCCGGAAGATGAAGTGCCACCCGAATTTCAAGATGACATTCGCCGCAACCGTGAATTTTTCGCTTCAGGACCAGGCTATTGGGGCGGTGATCCGCACGAAGAACGCAAAACTTATAAAGGCAAACCTAAAGGGCCGGATTGGAAACCCGGCGTCAAGCCTTGGTAGGATGTTGAATGCCTTCATTGCATGACAACACAAATCGCCCTTTAAATCCGCTTGGATGGGATAGTCATGGGGCAGTACGTGTTGCTGCACCAAGTGTTGTCGGGGAAACTATCGCCTGATGATTACGGCAGTGGGTTTACTGATACATAGCGAGCTGTATGGCTAGGTAACCTGTAAGCTGCCGGCAAAGACAACTAAACAATAATAGCTACTCTAATCACAAGCTGCTATCCAAGATAGCAGCTTGCCTTATTAATTTATCATTCCTCATCTTTCAAGAAAACGGAAAGCAGGAATGAAACGATGCTTATGACGATCGAGCCAAGCAAAGCTGCCAGAAAACCATGCACGTAAAAGCCTACCCCAAACATCTGGGCAATACCTGCCGCTAACCATAGAACGACTGCATTAATCACAAAGATAAATAACCCCAATGTCAGCACAATGAACCCACAGGAAAGCAAGGTAAGTATAGGACGAATTACCGCATTGAGAAATCCTAGAATCAAGGCAGTTACACCCAAAGCTACATAAGCATTGCCCTGCACCTCAATGCCAGGAACTATCGCAGCAGCAACAAAAAGAGCGATTGCGGAAATGAGCCAACGAATGATAAATTTCATGTTTTTCTCCTTAACTTTATAATGATAGTAACATTATAACATAGTGATAGAAACAACACCTAATGCTTGCAGTTGGTGTTATTGAGTGATAGAATCGATCATAGAAACCATGAACGTGCTTTATCTCACCTTACATAACTCATCGTAATGAAGAAAGATAAGTAATCAACTTTTTTATGTGCTTCATAAGGGAGGTACGGGGTTATGACTGAGAAGATAACATTTTATGGTCATGCGACTTTAGGTTTAGAAATCAATGGAATAAAAATATTGGTGGATCCTTTTTTTGATGGCAATCCTCAGGCAAAAGTAAACTCTGCTCAGGTCGCGGCAGATTACATCCTCATTACTCATGGACATGGAGATCATGTAGGAGATAGTTTGAAGATCGCTAAACGCTGTGGTGCAAAGATCATTGCTAATTATGAGATTGTCCAATGGGTTCAATCAAAGGGGATAAGCAATGCCCACGCACAGGCAACCGGCGGAGGTTTTCATCATCCTTTTGGTTATCTTAAGCTTACGCAAGCCTTGCACGGATCAAACTTGCCGGATGGCAGTTCGGGCGGTACGGCTAATGGCTTTCTGCTGACGACAAAGTCCGGCAAGAAGATTTATATTGCAGGGGATACTGGTTTATTTGGTGATATGCGCCTAATTGGGGAGGAAGGCATAGATTTGGCTGTCCTGCCTGTGGGTGATAATTTTACTATGGGTCCTCAAGATGCAATAAGGGCGATAAAAATGCTACAGCCGAAACATGTAATCCCCATCCATTACAATACATGGGCGCCAATATCACAAGAATTAAGCCAATGGCAAAAACAAGTAACGAACGAAACGGGTGCCCAAGTGCATGTCCTTAAACCAGGAGAGAGCTTAACACTACCTTAAATGGCGCGCAATTTCCTATTTGATTTCATTGCTCCTTTCTATGACTTAGCGGCAAAACCTCGCGAGGCAGATGGCAGGCTAGAGTTTTTGAGACTTCCAAGCCATGGACGCATGTTTGAAGCCGGTGGAGGAACTGGCAGAATTGCGCTGGGCTTTGTATCATTCATTGATGTTGTTGTTTTAGGTGATTTGTCGTTTAACATGCTGCGGCGCGCAAAACTAAAACCAGCTTTGCATGTGCTGCAGCATCGGGTTGAAGCCCTGCCTTTCAAAG
Organism: Anaerolineales bacterium; assembly: GCA_034429745.1. Classification (GTDB taxonomy): domain Bacteria; phylum Chloroflexota; class Anaerolineae; order Anaerolineales; family DRKV01; genus JBAXBF01. Next base: position 14,468 of record DAOUFY010000142.1, on the reverse strand, counting down.
AACAGACATTTGACCGCATCCTTGTGGTGGATGCTTTTCACCACTTTAATGACCAAGAAAGAGCAATTGCGGAATTGCTGCGCGTATTGAAGAACGGAGGGAGATTAGTTATCGAGGAACCGAACATTGAGTCGTTTGCTGTAAAGTTGATTGCAATTGGTGAGCGGATGCTGCAAATGGATAGCAACATATTGCCAGTTGAGAAAATACAGGAGATGTGTTCGCGTTGGAATTATCCTGTATCTGTGCATGTAGAAAAACACACCGTACTAATAATGGTAGATAAGGAGCAACCCCAACAACATGTTTAGGGAAGAAAGAACTATGGGAATTGAGTTAAAAACAAAAGAAGAAATTGCCCTGATGAGAGAAGCGGGACGCTTGGTGGCAAAAACGTTTCAGGAACTGGAAAAAGCTATACAGCCGGGGGTCAAATTAAGCGAGCTTGATCAAATCGCGGCTGAATTTATTGAAAAAAATGGTGCCCAGCAAATATACAAAGGATATCGCTTAACACCCCATCATACACCTTTTCCGGGTGTGATAACCACAGCAGTGAATGATGTGATTTGTCATGGAATTCCCGATGGAAGAGTGCTCAAAGAGGGTGATATTGTGGGAATAGATATTGGCTTAAGCTTAAATGGCTGGTGCGGCGATTCTTGTATTACATATGCCGTGGGTAAGATATCGCCGCTTGCTCAAAAGCTTTTAAAGGTAGCGAAAGAAGCGCTTTATGTGGGTATTCAAGCGGCTTTGCCTAATCGACGCGTATCCGATATTGGAGCCGCGATTGAAGCTTATGTGAAGAGGCAAGGGTTTAGTGTTGTGCGCGAATGGGGCGGACATGGTCTTGGGAGAACGCTGCATGAAGACCCTTCGGTGCCGCATTGGGGTCCAGGAGGACGAGGTATTCGCTTGCGCCCTGGAATGACCATTGCTATTGAGCCAATGGTCAACGTGGGCAAGCCGGATTCGGTTGTGTTGGATGATGGCTGGACAGTCGTAACAGCAGATGGATCGCTATCTGCTCAGTTTGAACATACCATTGCAATCACTGAAAAAGGGCCGGAGATTTTAACCCTCCCGTGATTGCTTTACAGCACTCCTTCTACAGTTTCTTGAATAAGCCGCTCAACCACATTTTTCAAGGCAACCTCTGGAGGAGCACCCTGTTCAATAGATTTATAATAAACCGCTAGCTGCCGGTCAGCGCTTGTTCCTTGTTCGGCAATTGTTTTCAAATACTGCAGCTCTGCCCGCGAGCCAAGTTCATCGGCAACATCGTCAACAAAATCCAAAATCTCATCTATGATGGTTCGCATAGGTGTCTCACAGGCGTTGCCAAAATCAATTAAATCGCCATCAATACCATAACGCATGGCGCGCCACTTGTTTTCCATGTAATAGAATTGACGGTAGCGACGCAGACTCATGTTTTGTTTACGCAGCAAGGTGAGTTTTGCTGCTAGAGCCTGGATGAGGGCAGCGATGCTGACCGCTTCTTCAACTTTTGTTGGGATATCTGCGATTCTAATCTCGAGGGTGTTGAATTTTGGGTTAGGACGAATATCCCACCAAATTTTTGTGGGGTCAGGTTTTCCGGTGCTTGGGTCGCGGATAGCGCCCACTTTTCCTAGCATTTCTACGTATTCCCAATATTCACCGTAGGAAGTGAAGGCTTCTGGTATGCCGGTCCGCGGTAGCGCTTCAAAAATAACAGAACGGTAGGATTTTAATCCCGTGTCGTTGCCGCACCAAAAGGGTGAGCTGGTAGATAAAGCTAAAATATGAGGTAAAAAATAACGAATTTGGTTCATCACGTCAATCAGCAGCTCTTTATCTTCTCCAAAGCCAACATGTACATGATAGCCAAAGATAAGGAATTGAGTAATAACGCCTTGCAGCTGCTTTAGGATAATGCGGTAACGTTCGTTCTCCCATATTTTTTGATTTTGCCACGAGGCAAAAGGATGAGTGGAGGCGGCAGCTATTTTTTGCTTGTATTTACTTGCGAGTTGAATAACAGCTTTTCTCAGTCGAATGATTTCTTGACGTACATCATGAATGTCTTTGCAGATAACAGAGTTACTTTCGATTTGGCAGGTCATGAACTCTGGCTTTAAATTTACTTCAGGAAAAGACTTTTTGCCTTCTTCGAGGATTTCTAAAGCGTAAGGGCTCAAATCCAATGTGTTAGGATTGATAATTTGATACTCTTCTTCGATGCCTAAAGAAAACGGAATGCCTTTAATCATGTAATTCTCCTATGGGTTTTCATGCTTGCTGAGCATGATTGTTCCCATAATTATACTAAAATGTAGTACAATGTAAAGTTGAAGTTGTTCAAGGATTTTATGAAAAAAGGAGAGATGTTCTATGACACTTAAGTTGGTTCTCGTAAGACATGGCGAAAGTCTTTGGAACAAAGAAAATCGTTTTACTGGATGGACAGATGTTGACCTTAATGAAAAAGGCATTGAGGAAGCTCACGCCGCCGGTAAAATGCTCAAACAAGAAGGTTTTCAATTTGATATTGCCCTTACCTCCGTATTAAAGCGTGCTATCCGTACATTATGGATCATCCTTGACGAGATGGATTTGATGTGGATACCGGTAGAACGACATTGGCGCCTTAACGAACGCCATTATGGAGCGCTGCAGGGCTTGAACAAAGCTGAAACGGCTGAGAAATTTGGGCAGGAGCAAGTAAAACTTTGGCGGCGCAGCTATGATGTTCCCCCGCCGGCTTTGGATTGGAACGATGAACGGCACCCGCGCTTTGACCCGCGCTATAAAGGAAAGCTGGATGCTCATTTTTTACCGGCATCTGAAAGCTTGAAAATAACCTTGGAACGCGTGCTGCCTTATTGGAATGATGTGATAGTTCCGTATTTACTTAATCATAAGAACGTTCTCGTCGTTGCCCATGGCAACAGCTTGCGAGCCCTTGTAAAGCATTTAGATCAAATATCTGATGAAGATATTGTTGGGCTTAACATCCCAACGGGTATTCCATTGTATTATGAATTTGATGAATCGTTGAAGGTGCTATCGCATCGCTATCTTGCTGATGAAGAAACTGTTAAAGCAGCAGCTGAAGCGGTCGCCCGTCAAGCCGAAGTAAAAAAATAGGAGTAGAATATGAGTGTATTAGTAGCCCGTGAAGCACCTGATTTCACTGCTTCTGCGGTGATGCCGGATGGCAGCATTAAAGATAATTTTACTCTTTCCAGCCTGCGCGGCAAATATGTGGTATTGTTTTTTTGGCCGCTTGATTTCACCTTTGTATGCCCGACCGAGATCATTGCTCACAATAACCGCATTCAGGCGTTTAAGGAACGCAATGTAGAGGTTGTAGGCATCTCTATAGATTCACCTTATACGCATTATGCTTGGCGAGAAACCCCTGTGGCTAAAGGAGGAATTGGACGGGTGCAGTTTCCTCTTGTAGCAGATATAACTCATGATATTGTGAAAGCATATGGGGTAGAACATCCCAGCGGAGTAGCTTTGCGCGCCTCTTTTCTTATAGATAAGCAAGGTATTGTACAGCATCAGGTGGTCAATAATTTGGATTTAGGACGAGATGTAGATGAGATGCTGCGCGTGGTTGATGCGCTTCAATATTGCGAACAGCATGGTGAAGTATGTCCGGCCGGCTGGAAGAAAGGGGATAGCGGTATGAAAGCTGATTCAGAAGGCGTGGCTTTCTTCCTTTCTCAGCGAGCAGACCAATTATAGAATGGATTTTGAGTTATCACAGTCAGTGGCATGTGTACGCAGCTATCCTCAAGAATTTGCGATCCGTGCTACTCAACCGGGTGATATATGTATTTTACTTGAGCCGTCTGATGAGGAAATGCCCCGCATTCGCTCTCATCAAGCGGCTCTTCAAACTATTTTTGGCGGGGAACCAGCTTCAGTTGTGCACTTGACTGCCTTGCGTTTTGATCAACCGGTGTCTGCTCATCAGGCAGGCATGGTTGATCATGACTGTAAGGTGCTGATTGATTATTTCCGTGCAAACCCCTTCAAGCGGCCTCCATTCACCCTGAAAGTTGGGGGATGGGTGCCGCTTTATGTGCCGTTTGAGGGCTGGAATGTGTTAAAATGGTGTGTGGGTATTACCCCTCCATTAAGGGATTTCATCAGTTATCTGCATCGAGCTGTTGTCGCCACTGGGTATCGGCCCCTATACCGTTCTTGGTTTATACCTACGTTGATCACTGCTTTAGTGAAGATATCAATTATGGAAGAACGCAGCCCGAGCTTATTAAATATGAGCTTTCCTTATACACTATTTACGGCTAAGCAATTTGAGCTTTCAAGAATAAATGCTCCACATGATTTTACTATCTTAGCATCTTTTCAACTCTCTTGAAAAAGAGGAAATATGGAAAATAGTGCTATCCATTCGTATAAATTGCAGGCATCTTTTTTTAAAGCTTTAAGCCACCCCATTCGCCTTATTATTTTGAATATTTTGAGAGAGGGGGAGGCGTGTGTTTGCCATCTTGAAGCATGTTTGGGCAAGAGGCAAGCATATCTTTCACAGCAATTGGCGGTGCTGCGGGAAAGCGGTTTGGTTAATGTGCGCCGTGAAGGATGGAATGTATATTACGCAATAAAAGATGAGCGGATTTATAATCTAATAGATGAAGCTGCTGCAATCATACAAACAGAGGCAAAGCCCTTTTCAGCAGATACACACCCTGTAAAGCCTTGCTCCTGTCCCAAATGTACAGCGAAAAAAGAAGAAGGCGATCGGTCTTCTATACATTTTGCTCAATAGCATTCAGCGTGAAATAAAAGGTTGCTCCGTTATCTATTTCACTTTCTGCCCAAATGCTGCCCCCGTGGTGCCGAATGACCCGCTGAACTATTGCTAAACCTATTCCTGTCCCTTCAAACTCCTGTTGGCTATGCAGCCGTTGAAAAGGGAGAAATAGTTTATCAGCATACTCCATGTTAAAGCCAACCCCATTATCTGCAAGAAAATATACAATTTTATCGCTGTGCTGCTGCATCCCAAAACGAATGACGGTAACCTCGTTATTGCTGGAGAACTTCCATGCATTGCGGATCAGGTTTTCCAAAGCGATCCTTATCAAGCCAAGGTCAACATTGGTGTAGATGTTCTCTTCAATGTCAAAAACGGCTTTTCTTTGCGGTGAGAGGGAGCTAATCTCCTGACAAATATTGCGTACCAACTCACTGAGATTGACGATTTGCAAATGCGGCTTCAACCGTGAGATATGGGAAAGATGCAGCAGGTCTTCAATGAGCTGCCACATTTGTTGGGCTCCATTGCGGATGCGACAAATGTAATGTTGGCCGCGTTGATCGAGCTGATCCAAATAATCTTCCTGAAGCATTTGACAAAAACCATCAATGGCGCGTAGGGGAGCGCGCAGGTCATGAGAGACGGAGTAGGCAAAAGCTTCTAACTCTTGTACTGCCATTTCTAATTGCTTGGTTCGTTCACTCACTCGCTTTTCAAGATTAAGGTTTGCAAGGGTTAAATCCGATTCAAGCTCTCGTAAAGCTTGGGCTTGAGCGAGCAGTTCCTCATTCTGGGCAAGCAGTTCATCATTTTGATTTTGAATGAGGAGTTGAACCTGCTGTCTTTCTGTAATATCGCGAATGGCAGCAATATGAACCGGCATGCCATGCAAGTTAAAAAAGCGGCCGGTGATTTCAACAGTAATGACCGTGCCATCTTTTTTACGGTGATAACGCAGTGGAATGAATACCACATTCTCTTGTAGAATGGGCATTGTCGTAGTTACCCTCTTGGTCTGTTCTGGTTCATGCGACAGATCGGTGTTTTTCATGGTTAATAATTCGTCAAGCGAGTAGCCATACAATTGGCAAGCAGCTTCATTAGCTGCTAAAATGCTCCCATCTTCATTGCTAATGAGAAAAATCGCATCCGATTCGAGATTAAAGAGCATTCGATATAATTCTTCACTTTCCTTGAGCTTTTCCATAGTATCCCGCATTGAAGTGGACATATTTAGAATAATTTGAGAAAGTTCTTTTACTTCCTTGAAGCCATTTATTTGTGCGGCGGAATGGTATGTGCCATTCAAACTTTGTTCTGCTATTTCTCCCAATTGAAGCAAAGGTTTGGTATATAAAAAAGACAGATAATGAGCTGAAGTAAAACTTAAAACCAACAAGCCTAACCCGGTAAGAACAGCATAACCAATCAGCTTTTGCTGAGGGGCATGGCTATTAAGTGAAAATTGCGTAAGAAAAAAAGATGCTGTAAGCAGCGCTGAAAGAACAACGATCACGGAGAAAGAGAGAAAAAGAACATTACGCGTCTTCATTGCAAAAAATAGTGTTGTTTAATATTTAAGCTGGAATATAGGTTGATTACACCATCCTATATTTTCTCTAATAATGATTTCTTGTGCCATATAATTTAGGTAAAAATTTTATGATAATTTGTATAAAAAATTCATTTCCCCATTAAGAAAAGGAGAGGAGGGAACAATAGAAAGAAAACACCCTCCTCTCTATTGAGTATTTTTATTGAAATGCCATGACGTTAAGAAAACATCTGGGCGGCTTTTCTCGCAAGAACCATATCTTCCTCTTCCGGCAGACCGCTGACTCCTACCGCGCCGACTACTTCACCTTGGACAACAATCGGCACACCGCCGCCCCAGGCTGTATAGCGCAAATCACCGAAATTGGTCATCGGAAAGCCTTCAGTCCGCGAATCATTCCCGATGGCTTTCGTTTCTCTGCGTTCTCGGGCTGCCGTAAAGGCTTTATTGATAGCGATGTTTATCGAAGGCAATTTGCATTCATCTGTCCGAAAGAAGGCAATCAATTCACCGTGCGCATCACACACAGCAACCGCAGCTCCTTTTTTCTGCTGGGTAAGTTCAGCTTGCAAGGAAAGCAAAATCTTCATGGCATCATCTAATGTCAGCGTATTTACTTTTCGCATAAGTTTATTCCTCCATCCACCAATTTTGCACGTCCCAAGTCATGGTGCCCCAAGTATTTAACTCGTAGCCGTGCAATTTTTTATTAAAACCATAACCATCTTGGAACAGAAATAAATATAATTCAGGGATTTCATCCACTACAGCTTGCGCAATCTTGCAGTACATTTCTTTGCGTTTGCTCAATTCAAAAGTGTGTTCAGATTCATCTATCAAGCGGTCCACTTCGGGGTTGACCCAGCGTTTGTCATTATTGCCATTAGGGTTTTCGGCGCTGGGAATGTTCTTGGAGTGGTAGCGATTGTTGATTTGACCCGATGGATCATAATAAAAACCGCGATCGTAGATGGTCATATCGAATTTTCCTAACTTTGAAGGTGCCCCTTCTGTGTAGGATCCAAAAATGATGGAAAAATCAACATTTTGAATGCGAGCTTCAATGCCGACAGCTTTTAGGTTTTCCACAATAAATTCTTCTGTTTTTTGCAGGGGCTCGAAGTTGGTGTAGCCCATCATTTCCAGTGAAAGGCGGGTACCATCTTTGGCATATTTGGCTCCTTTAGCTACTCGGATTCCATCATTACCTTCCACCCAGCCGGCCTCGGTGAGCAGCTGCTTGGCTTTTTCAACGTCATATGGATATTTACGCGGTATATCGCACTTAAACCAGCCATAGGCGAAGGGATTAGTCGAAGGTGCAGTATCCTTAACCACCGTTGGAGAAAGGGTATCATAATCAATTGCGTGGGCAATTGCTTGGCGAACGCGTATATCTCCTAAAATCGGGTGTGGCTCTGCCGCGCTGGGGTCATCGTCGTTGGGGTTGCTGAGGTTAAAGTCTATGGCTGTGTTCCAGATGCCTGGAATCATGTTCAATTCTGCTGTACCCTTAAGCAACTTATTATATTCTTCCGAGCTTTCAGAGGGCCATAAGTGGACATGAGCATCGCCTTGCATCATGAGAGCAGTTTGAGCAGAAGGTTCGGGGACGATTTTAAAAATAAGCCTATCCAAATAAGGTTTTCCTTCTTCATAGTAGTAAGGGTTGCGTTCCATGACAATGCTTTCGCCGGCATTCCATTCTGTAACGATGTAGGGACCTGCACCGACAGGCTTGCGGTTCCATTCCCATTCGCCCATTTTGGCAGGGTCCCCAGTAGCGTGGCGCGGGAATATGCCGTAATAAAATTGGGTTAGATAGGCTGCATAAGGTTCTTTGTATTTAACAACAACTGTTCGTTCATCAGGGGTTTCGATGGATTCAATTTTATCAAACCCACCAAGGTAGAGCACTCCACTTTGCGGGTTTGTTACAGCTTTCCAGGTGAACTTGACATCGTCTGAAGTCAATGGTTTTCCATCCGACCATTTTAAATTGGGGCGCAGTTTCCACGTGATGGTTTTATAGTCTTCCGAAACGCCGCCGTTTTCACGGCTGGGCAAGGATTCTGCTAATTTGGGGCGCACATTGCCTTGGGGATCTATTTCCACCAAACCGGTTTGACTAGTTGCATCCGCTACTTGACGGGCAATGGCGGCATCTGTCAGGTACACATTCAGCAGGGTTGGTTCTTCAGGAATGATCAAAGTAATTTCACCGCCTTTACGGGGTGTGGTTTGACTTTGTTCCCCTGATGGTTTTTCCGGCTGGGTTGGTTGGGCTGTTGGCTGGGCACAAGAGCTGAGTGTTATGCCCAAAACTAAAGCCAAAAGTAAAACAAGTGTTGAAAGTGAATTTTTGAACATGTCTCCTCCAAACAATATTATGATTCTATATTTCTCAAAACATGAGGGTCTAGGGCATCACGAAAGCCATCCCCTATGTAATTGATTGCCATGACTGAAATAAAAATAAAAAGCCCTGGAAACACAGCCAGCCAAGGTGCCCGAAAAACATGTGTTTGGGCACTTGCCAGGATATTGCCCCAGCTTGGAGTGGGCGGCTGCACCCCAAAGCCTAGGTAGCTTAAGCCGGATTCTAGGATAATGGCGTAAGCCATTTCTAAAGTTCCGTTGACCAGAATTGGTCCAATACAGTTGGGCAGGATATGCCCAAAGATTAATTGCCTATTATCTGCGCCTAAAGCGCGTGAGGCAGTTACAAATTCGCGTTCCCGCATGGTGAGCACCAGACTTCTTACTAAGCGGGCAGACCACATCCAAGATAGGGCGGCGATTACAATGATGACAACAATAACACTGTTGTTCATAATTACCAGGGGCATTTCCCGCAGCAGAGAGCTGATGAGAATAAGCACAAGAACAGCTGGAAAACTTAGAAAGGCATCTGTAATACGCATGAGCACATTGTCTAGCCAGCCGCCGTAATAGCCGCTGATTGAGCCTACAACGACACCAATGAGTAAGGTCAATAGTGTTGCCACTAAACCGACACTGAGCGAGATTCTTCCGCCATATAAAATGCGGGTATAGACATCCCTGCCCAATTCATCCGTACCGAACCAATGTTGAGCTGAGGGAGGCTGATAAGCTTCGTGGGGGTTTTGCTGAGTGGGGGTGTAATGGCTTAGGAACGCAAAGATAGCAGAACACAACAAGCAAAAAAATACAAAGAGGGCAAAAGGCGCAAAACGGTGCTTGAAAAACCGTTTGAGAACGAGTTGGGTGGGGCTTTGGTAGGTTATTTCACTCATAGCGCACTCGCGGATCAAGAATACCGTAAAGCAGATCAGCTAATAAGTTTGAAGCCATGATGATCACTGCTTCAATCATAATAACGCCCATGAGCACCGGGTAATCCCGGCCGCGGGCTGCTTCCCAGAAAAGGCGCCCCATGCCGGGCCAAGAGAAGATTGTTTCCACAAACAGGGCACCCCCAAATACTGAAGGAAGGTCTAAGGCAATTAAGGTAACCACCGGCAGGAGAGCATTTCTCAGCGCATGAACGTACAACACGATAGGCTCTTTCAGCCCTTTGGCGCGGGCAGTGCGGATGAAATTCTCATGCAGAACTTCGCGCATGCTAGCCCGCAGGTAGCGCGAGTACCAGCCGGCCCAGGTAAAGCTGAGGGCAGTTACCGGCAAAACCATGTGCCATACCAAATCCCAAAAGTCGCCTTTGCCAACCGTGCGCATGCCGGCCGAAGGAAAAAGCGGACTGTCAGTAAAGGGATTGGTCAACGTAAGATAGAAGATGACGATTAATATCAGCCCAAACCAATATACCGGTACCGACTGACCAATAAAGGCAATAGTGGTAGTGATATGATCAAACCACGAATTAGGCTTGGTTGCAGCAAATGCTCCGATCGGCAGCGCGATGAGAAGCGTAAGGATAAATGCTGTGCCGACCAACAAGATGGTATTCGGCAGCCGTTCTAGGATCATGTCGCTTACCGGACGGCGGAATTTTATGGATGTTCCAAAGTCGCCTTCGGTAATGATTTTTTGCAGCCACTTTATGTATTGAACAGGCAGCGGTTGATCTAAACCTAGCTGCGCGCGCATTTGCTGCAGACGTTCTTTGCTGATGCTTGGGTTCCGCTCCGCTGCGGCTAAAGGACCGCCGGGCGTTAGACGAACGATGCCGAACAATAGAATGCTCAAAATGAAGAGAATGGGAATAGCTTGAAAAATTCTGCGGATTGAATAAATTAACATCCTTATGCCTTATAAACAACCTCACCGTTACAAATAGTTAAAACAGGAACAACCTTTCCAATTTCTTCAGTTGGAAGTGCGAAGATATCTTGCGAGAGCAAAACAAGATCGGCAAGCATACCCTCTTTAATCATTCCTTTTTGAAGGGTTTGGTTTTCAGCATAAGCGGCGTCAATGGTGTATGACGAGATAATTTCTTGTATGCTTTGTTTTTGTTCTGGGTCTCCATCTTGCCATGGTTTTCTGGATAAGGCAGCTTCAAACCCCAAGAAAGGGTTGAGTGAGACGACCGGCCAATCGCTGCCAAAAATCAACCGTTTTGCAGCTGAACGAATAGTTTTCCAGGCAAAACTGTATTTCCAACGCTCCTTGCCTACCCGCTCGGTCCAAATATCAACACCTTGAGCGGAAGGAGGGCAATGCAGAGGCTGCATGGAAGGAATTACCCCTAGGGCTTCAAAACGCGGCAAATCTTGCGGGTGGATGACTTCAATGTGTTCTATGCGATGATGCAAATTGGGCTGCGGCAATTCTGCTTGAATGGCAGCATAGCCATCCAACGTGCGGCGCACTGCGCCGTCTCCTACCGCGTGGGTGAAGATCTGCATTCCTTTTTGATGGCAAAAGCGCGCTAGTTCAATAAACTCCTCTAGTGAATATTGGGCTTCTGGGATGAGATCTGGTCGCTGCGGATAGCCTTCGATAAGGCAGCCGGTGTAAGACTCAATCACCCCATCCATAAAGAATTTTGCTGCACGGGAGTGAATTTTTTGCCTGTTGATGTTATCGCTTGCTTCAAGGTAAGCATTTATCTCTGCAAGGGTTGTTTGAGGAGTGATGGATAAAGGCATAAGGAGACGCAAGGTCAATTCCCCCTGCTTTTCCATTTCAGCAAAGAGGAGAAGCAAATCGAGGCTGCCGCTCATGTTGTGTACGCTGGTTATTCCAAATTGATGCGCCAAGCGGCAGCCTTGCTGAATGAGGGATTTTTTTTGGGATGCAGAAAGAGGGGGGATAAGGTCAAGCACGGGGTTATAGGCTTGCGGCTCTCTCAGTTCACCTGTTGCGGTGCCGTCTTCTCCGATCACGATCTCGTTGCCGGCCGGCAATTCTTTGCCATGCAAAAGCCCGGCTGCTGCAAGCGCGCAGGTATTTGCCCAGGCGGTGTGCCCATCGTAGGCAAAAAGGATTAAGGGACGGTCTGCAATGAACTCATCTAGGTGCTTGCGGGAAAGCGAAATGCGCGTTGGCAGGGAATAAAGCAAGCCATGACCTACAAGGTGGGATTTTTGAGGATGCTGATGGAGGTAAGAAAGGATAGTTTGCTTTAAATCCTCAAGGGTTTGAACGTTGCTTAAGTTTATCTTATCGAGGCTTTCTGAACCTAATTCGAGGTGGAAGTGTGAGTCAATAATGCCGGGCAGGAGTGTAAGCTGTTGACAATCAATAACACAGTCGGAAGGCTTTTGCCAAAGCTTGGCTTCTTCGTTAGTGCCAACAAAGGCAATCCGACCGCCTTCGATGCCGACTGCAGAGGCGTTAGGCTGGGTGGGGTTTTGAGTTGTTGCGTGAGCGTTTATACATAAAATCCGTTGTTGATGTGCCAACTACACATCCTCCCTAAAGAATTGGTAATTAAGACACAAACAAAACCAGGCAGAAAAATACCTGGTCCTTGCTGATACATTGAGCGGGGAGGGAGGGATTCGAACCCTCGGTCGCAGCTTTATCTACGACAACCACTTAGCAGGCGGCCCCAATCGTCCACTCTGGCACCTCCCCAATGTACTTCGATTATATAATAATGATGTTAAAACGCATAAGCGTAAAGCCCATTAGCGTTTTAGCGGAGGGAGAGGGATTCGAACCCCCGGTGGATTTGAACCCACACCTGTTTTCAAGACAGGCGCCATAGTCCACTCGGCCATCCCTCCTTGTGGAGGGTTAGCAGGGACCTGAGGTGAACCCTGCTCCATTCCCCTTATTGTACCATAGTTTTTATAGCAATACAATGATTTTAAGGCAATTGTTTTAACCTGTTTTTTACCCTTTCCATGAAAATCCATGTATAATTGGCTTTTAAGCCCTTATTGGTGAAAATGTATGAGTAATACGAAGAAATTGCAACCAAACGAGTATAAGAAGAGCACAATGGGATAACATTTGGTAAATGGTGAAAGCGGTTTATTTCTCGCAAATAGTACAGTTAGGTGAAGACGATGAATATATTTAAGCTTCGCGATGCATTTATAGAAGATTATTCAAAATATGTTACGAGCTTCATTCAGATCCGTGATCAGAAGATGAAAAATTATGTGGAAAAAAGCATCGGCGCGGGATTATTGTGGCCGGAGCCTTTGATTCAGCTTAATCCTTCCTTTGAGCCTGGAAAAAGAATAGACGAGTTGGTGGCTGAAGGCGTGCTCCATCGCGGCTGTGATCAAATATTTCGCAGAAAACAAGATAAAGATGATGTTGGCAGTCCGCTGCGTTTATATAAGCACCAAGAAGATGCTGTGAGAACGGCAAAAAAGGGTCAGCATTATGTCCTGACAACCGGCACGGGGTCGGGGAAAAGTTTAGCCTATATCATCCCCATTGTAGATGAGGTGCTGCGCAGCGGAAGCGGTGGGGGAATTAAGGCAATTGTTGTCTATCCCATGAATGCCCTAGCAAACAGTCAAAAAGGGGAACTGGAAAAGTTTCTAAAGTTTGGTTTTCCAGATGGAAAGGGACCGGTAACATTTGAACGATACACAGGGCAGGAAAACGATCAGGAAAAAAGGCGCATCATGTCAAACCCGCCCCATATCCTGCTGACCAACTACGTCATGCTGGAGTTGATTTTGACCCGCCCGGATGAACGAAGAACGTTGGTTAACGCGGCTCAAGGGTTAAGATTCCTCGTGTTGGATGAAATGCATACCTATCGCGGCCGGCAGGGGGCGGATGTTTCCATGCTGGTTCGGCGGGTTCGCGAAGCCTTAGCCGCTTATGATATGCAGTGCATAGGCACTTCGGCAACATTGGCAGGGATGGGCAGCTTAAGGCAGCAATGCGAAGAAGTGGCTGAGCTGGCATCTAAAGTTTTTGGAGATAAAGTATATCCAGAAAACGTGATTACCGAAACCTTGCGCCGAGCAACAAAAGAATATGATTTTTCAGATCCTCAGACAAGAAAAATCCTCATTGAAGCTGTAAAAAATCCTAAGCTGCCTGAGACCTATGAGGAGTTTTCTGACCATCCTTTGGCTAGCTGGATTGAAAGCAACCTTGGTTTAAGCAAGGATGAAGAAAGTGCGCGTTTGGTTCGTTCCCAGCCGCGCAGTTTGAAAGGGGAAGGCAGCATTGGGCATGAGCTCAGCCAGGTTACCCAATTGGAGGAAGAACGCTGTGTTCAGGTTATTCAACAACTGCTGCTGAGGGGGAATTTGATTAAGGACCCACTGACAAAATTTCCGGCTTTTGCGTTCCGCCTGCATCAATTTATCAGCCGCGGAGATACGGTATATGCTTCTATAGAAGATGAAAGCAAGCGCTATTTTACGATATATGGGCAAAAATTGGTGCCTGGGAATCGCGATAAGCTTTTGTTTCCCTTAACTTTTTGCCGTGAGTGCGGCCATGAGTATTATGTAGTTCGGCGAGTTAAAGATCAACATGGTGGAGCTGAGATGTTTATCCCGCGCGATTTTAATGAGCCGCTGAGTTCGGAGGAGGGGGAAGCGGGTTTTCTTTACTTAAGTCAAGATAACCCTTGGCCTGCGGAGCTTGATAAAGACGATCTTGTCCGCTTGCCGGAAGATTGGCTTGAACAAAGCGATAAAGGCTTAAGAGTTAAAAGCAATCAACAGAAAAACCTGCCTGAGGTTTTTAACATTC
>DAOUFY010000141.1:0-9435 GCA_034429745.1 Anaerolineales bacterium | reverse complement strand
GAATCGAGCATCGCTTCATACCAATGTGTTCTTTCACGCAGGGCAGAGATCATTTCAGATAGAGAAGTATTGAGTTCATCTTCCTCACTTTTTGGCGTAATAGTGCTTTCAAAATTACCAGCCGAGATATGTTTTGCCATGCGATATACATCGCGCAAACTCTCAAGAAGCTCTCCCATGGAACGTGTGAGGAGTCCAATCTCATCGCGGCGATTTAATAACTTTCTAGCTTCCTGTAGCAGTGCAGAGTTCTCCCTCTGTTCTTCGTCCATCAGCAATTTACCTCTCGCTACTGCCTGCAGAGAAGCCACTGTCGTTTGTAATGGGCGGCTGATGCGCCCGGCAAACACCCACAGCAGCCACAATGCCAACAGTGTCATGAGCACTCCCAATCCAATCATTACCCATAAAGACTGCAGAGCGTCTTGCACAATAACCGATTGTGGAACGGTGATGTTCATCATCCAAGGTGTGGTTGTATTGCCGAAATGAATGGGTATATAAACAGAGAGGAAGCCGTTCTCCTCGCGGATTGCTTCTTCCCCCTTTTGAATGATCGCCAAGCGCGCTTCCCAATCTGGGAAGACATCTTTGATGTTCTTGCCCACCAATTCGGGCTTGCTGCTGTAGGCGCCAATATTGCCTTCGTAAGTCAGCAAGATTACCTCAGCTTTTCCATTGTACAAATTGACTTGCTCAACTTGTTGTTGAAGAAAATCTATCGCAAAATCAATCGTGATAATGCCGTAAAAGGTATCATTCGCCAAAATTGGGGAAACAACGGTGGACATCAACACATCTACGTTATTGACCGGGTAAATATAAGGCTCAGTAATTACTTCTTGCTTAGTGCGCTTGGGTATAAAGTACCAAGTCGCTTCTTTCTCATCCTCATACCCAACCACAGGCACAATATTGATAGTATTACCTGTTTTTTCAAGATAAGGCACAAAACGGCCTGTTTGATCATGCCATGCTGCGTTGACATACATTGCATCATTTTGGTCAAAAGCATTGGGTTCCCACAACATCCCCATACCAATTGCCATAGGCGTGTGGACAAACACCTGTTTTAACATTGCTACTGTCTCCTCACGGCTAAGCACAATGTTATCAGTTTTTACTGAAGCAATCATTTGAGATGCTGTACGCACTGTATCTAGAGCGATTTCTATTTGTGCATCTATCAAATTAGCTTGAGCTTTTGTTTCAGCTATTACTGCCTCTTTTGCAGCTTGTTGACGAGCTTGATATTGACTAAAGGCTGAATAAGCAGTAAGTACTACTGTCGTGATCAGTAAACATAAACCAGCTAGCAAAGCTATGCTACGGCGAATAGAATGACTAAAACTGTTTTCTTGCATGACAATACCTCCTCACGGCTTAATGAAAAAAACGCTTCAATACTGAATATACCCAACTATCATTGAGCAATCTAGCTTAAAAATAAGTAAACTATCCCAAAAAAATGACCATTTTTTCAACAAAAAAATGGTCATTTTTAGTGGGGTAAATCAATCTTTTTCAATTGTAAGCTATTAAGAAGAAGGGGTTTTGAGATCTACCAAGCCATTGCGTATAGCATACAATGCAGCTTGGGTGCGGCTTTCAAGCCCAAGTTTATTAAGGATATTGGCTACATGCCCAAACACAGTATTCTCGCTAATAAATAATCGCTCACTGATCTCGCGATTGGAAAGCCCCTGACCCAGCAGTTTAAGCACTTCGAGTTCACGTTGGGTAAGCTTGACTGGCGGTTCTTCAGGACCTTCAGTTTGACTTAACTTACGAATCAATTTATCCTGCACTTCAGATGGCAAATAACTGCTGCCCTTTGCAACTGTTCGAATTGCCTTAAGCAGCTCATGTGCTGGTGTGTTTTTCACTAAATAACCCAGTGCTCCCCCTTGGATAGCAGCAAATACTCGATCCTCATCATCATAACTTGAAAGCACAAGGACACGGGCAGGGTGGCGCATTCGCTTCAGTTCCTGAATGACCTGAATGCCATCGAGACGTGGCATAACTAAATCCAGCAGAATGACATCTACTTCGAGGATAGACAGTTTCTCCAAAGCCTCTTGTCCATCCGTTGCTTCTCCCACCACTTCTATATCATCTGCCTCTGCCAACAGGGATAGAATCCCTACCCTCAGGATATTGTGATCATCCACCACCAAAACTTTAATCTTACCGCTCTCGGCTTGCATATTTACCTCTCTTTTTTCGCTGGCTAGGAATGGTAATTTGTACCATAGTGCCGGCACTTGAAGACTTAATTTCTAATTTTCCATTCAGCCGTTTGGCGCGTTCCTGCAGATTGACCAAACCATACCCTCTCTGAGAACTAGGAGATTTGGGGTTGAATCCAATTCCATCATCCTGAATTTGCAACGTTATTCTATTCTTGTAACCTCTCAATCGCACCATAACCGAACGAGCCGAAGCATGTTTTAAAGAATTATTTAACGCTTCCTGAGCAATGCCATACAATTCAACTTCCTGTTCCTCTGTGAGGTTAATATCACCTTCAACAAGATACTGTGCATTTATATTTGCTCGCTGCTCTACTAATTCCAGGCGGCGGGCAAGTGCTTTAACAAAGCCTTCTTGAAAAAACACATCCGGATGAAGCTCATAAATAAATAAGCGCATTTCTTTAAATATTTGGTGCGTGTGTTTTTCCATCATTTCAAGATATCTTTCGACATGAGTGCATTTTCCAGCTTTCATGGCTTGCTGAGCAGCCGAAGTTAGCAGAGAAAGGCTATATACACCTTGAGTTACTGTATCATGCAACTCGCGTCCAAGTCGCTGACGTTCTTCATTGACCGCCATTCGCCGGAATTGCAGCTGCAAAGTGGCTCTTTCATAGGCTCGATTAAGCTGATCAGCGACTGCAGAAAGCAGCGCCACATCTTCAGGCGAAAAAGGGTTATGTCCTTCGGCCATCACACACAAACATCCCCATGAATGTTCTTGAGAGAACAGGGTTATTCCTAAAAAATTTTGCTGCACGGATAGTGGCTGGTTATGCACCTTTTTTCTTATCGGCTTTTGAGTCATTAGCAAAGGTCCGCGATGATTATGCACCTTCTGAGCAAACCGTTTCAGGTGGCGATATATAACCTCACCGCTTTTATCGCGCTGCCAGACTTTATAAGCTGTCAGCTGCAATGAATGCAAGTGTGGGTCGAGGAGGAACGCCGCCCCTTTGCACCTGTCAAATACTTTGAAAAGCACCTCCAAGCCTATCTGTAAGATCGAATGGGCATCCAGAGTCTCAGAAGTCATGCTTGCCAATTCATATAAAGCGTTTAATTCCCGCGTGCGGGACTTAACCCGCTGCTCCATTGTTTGCAGCAAATATCTTTGCTGAAAGGCACTGCCTAAGGTTTGGGCAATAGTTTGCAAAAACGCATGCATTTCCTCATTCCAAAGCGGAGTTAAGGGATCTTTTTCAACACCTAAAAACCCCTGTGGAGCGATATGCACATTCCACTCAAAACGCAGCATAGAAGCAGCATTTAGCTCGGCAATGTCAACCGTCGAGACCCCATTCCTTGGGGAATAGCTAAAAGATTGAAGCGGAGTGATTCCATCATTCTGCCAAAGAATAACCGCCACGCGCTTGGCTTGGGTTAGGGTACAAATATCAGCTAGAGTATCAAGGACTGCTCGTTCAAATTGTTCAGCCTGAATAAGACGGCTGGAAGCCGCAGCCAGTACTTGCAAGATCCTAGCTTGACGCTGCGCTTCAAGGTGCGTCTGCACCCGCTTGGTGATATCCAACATAGTTACCTGTAAAGCTGGTTTTTTATTGTAAATAATGATATTTACCTGAGCTTCCTGCCACCAAACCGACCCATCCTTGCGTACACCGCGCAGTTCCATTGTAAATGGAATTTGGTTCGTTTCCAAACATTGTTGATATTGACGAAAAGCAGCTTCAAAGTCATCCGGATGAAATAATGCATAATACTGCTCGAGAGACATAGCTTTTAATTCTTCGAAGGTATATCCCGTCATCCGACTCATGGCGGGGTTGGCAAAAACCAAATGTTCGTCTTGAAATATTGCAATGCCTTGCATGGAACTATTGATTAATTTTTCATACGCGTCTTCTAGGTGTTTCTGCTGCGTAACAACAAGCGCATTTACCCCTAAGCGAAAACCTTGCTCAGTTTTAATAGCAAAAGGATACACTTCAAGGTATCCCCTATCGCCATGAGTGTGTTGGATAACTGCTTGATGGGGATGAAAACTTGCCGGGATATCTCCTGTCTGGAGAATATGCTTTATTCCCTCCTTTATTTGCTCAGCCGCTTTAGATGTAATTTCCTCTGGGATTAGATTGCGGAAAACCTCCCACGCTGCTTTACCAACTGCTTCGTTATGTTTAATTCCACTAATTTGTTCAAAAGCTGGGTTCCATTCTCTAATCCGGCCTTCTTCGTTTGTCAGCATAATACAGGTCGGAGAACAAGTTATCATGCTTTGTAATTCTTCTGCACGTCGTCTCAAAGTTTCTAATTCTATTTTAGAAGAAGTAATATCATGAAGAATACCTGCGATTACCGAAGGCTGGTTCTGCTCATCAAACATAGCAATAGCAGAAACATGCACCCACACAAACCGATTGTCTTCCTTGGCATGCCTTATTTCTATTTCAGTCGCCTTAATCACACCTTGCTGAAAATCTTTGAACACAAGCTGCACAGCTTTTTCATCTCTAGGGTGAAGGAAAGCGGTCACCGGCATTCCCTCCACCTCTTCGCAAGTATAGCCAAACATCTTTTCAGCCGCATGGTTTATCCACAGCAAGTTCCCTTGCAAATCAACCAACGCAGCTCCAAATGGCATATTCATAAAGAAAGACTGGAGCGGCTGTAAAACTTTTCTATCACATGCAATCAATGTTTTATTCATGATCATGAAACTTTTCAAAAATTCATAATATTTAAAATAAGCAAATGCATATTTTAAAATTTTATGATACCTTCATTATATCAAATTTTATGGAAATAAATAGCAGGATAAATTTAAGGGATCTGCAACACTTGCCCAGCATATATTTGATAGGGATAGCCAATACCATTTATTCTGGCTATCTCTTGCCACGTTGTTCCCCACTCGCGGGCTAACTTAGCTAAGTAGTCGCCTTGCTTTACCGTATAAACGCGATACGGTGGTACAGGGGTACTGCTTACCATCTCAGGCAACCCATTGGATGGCTGCTGAGGCGACTCAATTGTTGATGAGGGCACAGGGGAAACAAGCCTTACAGCTGTAAATGGTATAAAAAGCACTTGCCCGCGTAAAAGAGCATATGGCGGCGTCAGTTGGTTGTAGGAAGCTAGATCAGACAAAGGCACATTCCATTTTTCTGCCAATGCGGATAAGGTATCCCCCTCCTGCACAATATACTGCCAAATCAGCGTAGGCGGAGCAAGTTCAGGTGCCGCTGTTGGCAACGGAGTAAGCACACTAACTCGTGTAGGCGCTAAAACGGAGGCAACGGTCGGCGTTTGCACACTATCGCGCTTGCCTTTAACAAAGACTGCCATATTATTAAGCACCCCCCACGAAGCCAAGAAATCGCTGATTGCATATTCTGCACTCTTCCCATCTCCAGAATTGACAAGAGTAATTGTCTCAGGACCATACCCAATAGCCACCATCGTATGCTCAACCGCAGCTACTGTAACTACATTGCCTTGAGAGGTTACATATTGCTGGGGAATTCCATTCCAGACTACACCAACAACCCAAACAATGACTGGTCTGCCTAACGCCAGCTCTGTTTGCAATTCTTCAAAGGTTATTCCGGTTACAGCTTGAGCCTCTAAGCCAAAACGCTGCAGCACTGCAGCAATGGGCGCAGCATGTACCCCATAATCATGCGGCGGAATATTGCCCCATTTCCCATTCACATCCCCCACAAACCCAATATTCGGATCATCGGAACTCGGTAAAGCCTGAAAAATATCCTTTTCACTTGCTGCAACTCCCCAAAACACTGCAATATCAGCTGCAGCCCGTGATTCACACGAGAGAGGATAAGTTTGCGCATTGCCGACAAACCCACTTACAGCTGCACTTTGGGGCAATGGATAGCCTTCTTCAGCTTTCACTAAACCTATCCATGAAAAACACCCCCACAAAATCAAAAGTAAGGGTAGAATCAATAAAGCTTTATTCATAACAAACCCACTAGGGTAGTAGCAAAAATTGTACCACAATAAAAGGACAAGAAGATGCTAAATGGAAAAGCACAAATGTCAAATGAACAGCCGGTCGCTTCTTTTCGAGCAGGCATCGCAACTTTGGTTGGACGGCCGAATGTAGGGAAATCTACGTTAGTGAACACACTGCTCAATCAAAAAATCGCCGCAGTATCACCAAAACCACAAACTACCCGTAAACGGCAGCTTGGCATTCTTACACTAGAGCGGGCTCAAATCATCTTTCAAGATGCACCTGGCATTCACCAACCACGCCACAAGCTTGGTATATTTATGCTCCACCAAGCCTTAGAAGCTTTAGAAGATGCCGATGTACTGTTGTTTCTAGTGGATGGCAGTCAGCCACCTTGTCCCGAAGATGAGCAAGCCGCCGGCTACCTTCGCCAAAGCAAACAGCCACTTTTCCTAGTTCTCAACAAAATAGATCTCTTATCAGGCAAGCAAAAAGAAAAAACAAGTCCATTTCAAAACAATTATCTTTCGCTAGTACCGCAAGCAAAAATATTCACAGTATCAGCCATCTGCCCTGAATCGCTAAATCCTTTGCTGGAAGAAATCATTCAGCAGCTGCCTGAACACCCACCTTACTATGATGAAGAACAGATCACCAATTGGATGGAGCGGGATATTGCCGCTGATCTCATCCGCGAGGCAGCGCTGCATTGTCTGCGCGATGAAGTTCCCCACGGAATTGCCGTAAGAATAGATGAATACACTGAACGAGGTGAGAAAGGCGCTTACATCGCTGCGACTCTTTTCTGCGAACGCGAATCACAAAAGGCAATTATCATCGGCAAACAAGGAGAAATGTTAAAACAAATCGGCAGTATGGCAAGACAAGAAATAGAAGCGATGAGCGGCAGAAAAGTTTTTCTTGAATTGCGGGTTAAAACACAAAAAAATTGGCGCAATAATGAACGAGCTTTAAAATTATTGGGCTATCCTATTCCCAAAACGAACAAAAACATGTAAAATATCTATTGTTGGTTAAAGAAGACACCAATGCAAAGGAAACATTATGAAAAAATTATCCGTTGTACTAGCTGTATGTTGTTGTTTCCTCATCACAGGCTCAGCAGCGGCACTCAAGCCAGGTGATATGGTAAAGCTGACTCTCATCAATAAGATGGTCAATCAGCCAGGGTACATATCGCTAAGCGGTAAAACGAATTATTACAGCTATTTTCTCACCGCCCGTGCGTATGAGATAGAAAAGATAGCGGAAGGAAAAGATATAAATTTCCTTGATGATGGCAAGGCTAAAGCACTGATCACCACTTATGAGATCCGCAAAGACCGCTACGAAGGTACAATTATTTCCTGCGGCAGCGTGAACGCAGGCGTTTTTGATTTAACGCGTGATACTACGATTGTCTTTCCTCCGTGCGAACGCGGTTCATACGGTAAACAATATACCATAGAACCAAAATCCAAGTGCCTTTTCAACCCCGTTTTACCCGAATGCAAGAGGGAAGGCTTTATTCTTACAGTAAAAGGCGGCAAAGGTGAATCCAACCAAATTAAAGTACGCAAACCGCCGGTTGTAGGTGATGAGTTGGATGTTATGCATTGACATTGCAAACTCCTCAAAAGAGGAGTTTATTTTTTAGGCAATCTTGGAATCCTCTAAATAAATGCATTGAAAACAGCGGTTCTTTCCGTTAATGATTGATTAAAAACGCATCCTAAAGGAGGTTTTATGAAAGTGCTGCTCATCGGGGTAGGAGGCGTGGGAGAAGCTATTGCTGTCATCGCACAACCTAAGGCGTGGGTTGAACAAATTGTACTCGCCGATTACAACCTCGAACGCGCTAAAGAAGTGCAAGCCAAACTAGGCGACCCAACACGCTTTCCGGTAGAATTCATTGATGCAGGCGATCAACAACAAGTTGAATATCTCGCGAAAAAAGTGCAGGCGGACTTGGTTATGAATGCCTGTGATCCATTATACAACATCCCCATCTTTGACGCAGCATATAATGTGGGTGTTCATTATATGGATATGGCAATGACGCTATCCGAACCTCATCCAACCGATCCTTTTCATAAAACACACATTAAATTGGGGGATTATCAATTCGAGCGTTCTCCGCTCTGGGAGGAAAAGGGATGTTTAGCGCTGGTTGGTTTAGGAATAGAACCTGGCATGTCAGACGTGTTTGCGCGCTTTGCTCAAGATCATCTCTTTGATGAGATCGAAGAAATTGGCATCCGCGATGGTGCAAACCTAGAAATCAAAGGCTATGAATTTGCTCCAACTTTTTCTATTTGGACAACTATCGAAGAATGCCTTAATCCCCCCGTCATCTGGGAGCAAGAACGCGGCTGGTTCACCACAGCGCCCTTTTCAGAGCCGGAAATTTTTGAATTCCCAGAGGGGATAGGGCCGGTTGAGTGCGTCAACGTTGAACATGAAGAGGTGCTCCTCATACCGCGTTGGGTAAAATGCAAACGCGTTACCTTTAAATATGGGCTAGGTGAACAATTTATCAACGTCTTGAAAACACTGAAAATGCTTGGGCTAGATAACAAAAAACCAATTAAGGTAAAAAACGTTATGGTTGCACCACGCGATGTTGTCGCTGCTTGCCTCCCCGACCCTGCTCACCTTGGAGATCGTATGGAAGGGAAAACTTGTGCGGGTACTTGGGTGAAAGGTATTAAGGATGGAAAACCGCGCCAAGTCTATATCTATCAAGTTGCGGATAATAAGGATTGTATGAAACGCTTCCATTGTCAAGCAGTCGTTGCCCAAACCGCCTTTAATCCAGTCATTGGCTGGGATTTGCTTGAGCATGGGGTGTGGAAAGGCAAGGGTGTTCTTGGGCCTGAAGCGTTTGACCCCATTCCTTTTATGGAAAAAATGGGTGAATATGGCTTTCCCTATGGCATAAAGGAGTATTAGACATGAGCGAAATGATAAAACAAGAAAGTGATAAAATCAAAGCAGAGGCAAGTAAGCTTAAGCGCGAGCTAACTTTGCTGCCCTTGTTTGGGTTGATTTATTTCACCGTTTGCGGGGGTGCTTTTGGCGCAGAACCTATCGTGGGGTGGTCCGGCCCCGGGTTAGCTATTGCACTGTTCTTCATTACCCCAATTGTCTATAGCATTCCTAACATGCTACTGGTGCGTGAGCTGCAATCCATGATGCCTGCTGAAGGCGGCTATTATCATTGGGTTAAGCAAGCCA
>DAOUFY010000140.1:0-3177 GCA_034429745.1 Anaerolineales bacterium | reverse complement strand
TATTACCGGCAAAGATTTAAGTATCCTCATTGGAAGACAAGCGGAAAATCTGCAAGCTTTACAACTGATCACAAACTTATTAGTAAATAAAAAAATGGGACGAGCAATTCCTCTTATCGTAGATGTTGAAGGATATCGAGAACGAAGAAAGAACCAACTTCTTCAAATTGCCCATCGCATGGCTGATCAAGCGATCAGAACTGGTAGAAGACAGATTCTTGAACCAATGTCATCAGAAGATCGTCGTTTAATTCATCTTGAATTACGGGATCATCCTTCAGTATATACAGAAAGTATTGGCGAAGAACCCCGCCGAAAGGTAACTATTGTTCCAAAATAAACGGATACATTTCATTTCACCAAGGTGTATAGTGTGATGGTTCCACCTATTGATTATCTAGTTATTGGGCATCTTTCTTATGACATTACCCCAAAAGGTGTTCGAGTAGGTGGTACGGTTTCTTATGCTGCAGTTACAGCTAAAGCTTTCAATAAATCAGTCGGTGTTGTAACTTCATGGGGTAAAGAAGCTGAATTAAATATTGGAGAATTGAAAAATATTCCTTTGTATTTTACACCTTCCATTAGAAGTACCACATTTAATAACATTCTTTCCCCAAACGGTAGAAAACAAATTTTGCATTATTGTGCCAACCCAATAAGGACATCTGACATACCAGAGGAGTGGAGAAGCACTCCTCTTATTCATATTGCCCCTATCGTCAATGAAGTTCCGCCTGAAATGATAACTTCATGTTCTCCTCAATTCTTAGGCATTACTCCGCAAGGATGGTTTCGCGCTTGGAATGAAGATGGTATTATCCATCCAATTGAGTGGAATGATTTTTTAAACTCGAAGTGTTTTGTTCATCTAGCTAACGCTGATGCAGTAGTTATTAGTGACGAAGACGTAGGGTTTGTACAATCTAAGGTTGATGACCTAGCAAATCAATGCAAACTCCTAATTGTTACGCAAGGGGCAAAAGGAGCAAATGTTTATTGGCAGGGAAAAGTTTTCCACTTTGAGGCACCTACTGTCCAAGAAATTGATCCAGTAGGAGCCGGCGACGTGTTTGCTAGCACCTTTTTTATTCATTTGTATAAAACACAAGATGTTCTTCATGCAGCAAAAGTTGCCGTTAAAATTGCAGCATTCTCAGTAACCCGTGCCGGCCAACATAGTGCTCCTACATTAAGTGAAATTAATTCTGTACTTAAGGAATAGTTTTTATGGGAAAAATATATACCATTGCTAATCAAAAAGGTGGCGTTGGGAAGACAACAACTGCTATTAATTTAGGAGCTTACTTAGCTTTAAATGGTAAAAAGGTTCTTCTAATTGATCTTGATCCACAGGCAAATGCAACCTCCTGTCTGGGTATAGATAAATACACAGTTCAAGGAGGTACATACCAAGTTCTTATCTCCTCTCAAGATCCTATGGATTATATATTATACAATGAATATTTTAAAATATCTCTCTTACCCACCTCTCCCGCTTTAGCTGGAGCTGAAATTGAGCTAGTAGATGAAAAAGAAAGAGAAAAAAAATTAGAAAAAGCCATTCTACCTCTTAAAGAGCGTTATGATTATATCCTCATTGACTGTCCTCCTTCTCTAGGCTTATTAACAGTTAATGGTTTAGTAGCCGCAAAAGATGGTGTTCTTATTCCTGTTCAATGTGAATACTTGCCATTAGAAGGCTTAGGGCAACTTTCTTATACCATTGAGTTGGTTCGTTCTTCTCTTTTCAATGGGCTTTCCATTCGCGGTGTTATTCTAACAATGTATAACAGTCGAACTCACCTTGCAACAGATGTTGTTGAAGAAGTAAAAAAGCATTTTCCCAATCTGGTCTTTAACACAATTATCCCCCGCAGTATTAGACTAGCTGAAGCACCATCTTATGGACTTCCAATTTCTATATATGATCCTAACTCCAGCGGCGCAAAAGCTTATGAAGCGTTAGCTCAAGAAATTATTAATTCAGATTCTTATTCTTAAGGAAAAAATTATGCCTCCAAAGAGAAGTGGACTAGGTAGAGGGTTAGATGCCTTAATACCACGCGTAAGCGAAAGTGAATCTTTAAGTCAACCTCAAGTCATTGATTCATCAAACGAGTTACTAAGCAGCGTAGTAAAGTCTATCCCTATAGATAAAATCCAACCTAATCCGCGTCAACCAAGAACCCGCTTTGATGCAAATGAATTGAATGAATTAGCAGAGTCTATTCGTCAACATGGAATTATCCAACCCCTAATCATCAAACGAGGTAATGGTGATGATACATATATTCTCATTGCCGGTGAGCGCAGGCTTCAAGCAGCCAAAATTGCAGGCATTGACGTAGTGCCTGCAATTATCCGCGAAGCCAGCGATCAAGAGCTTATCGAAATAGCATTGATTGAAAACGTACAGCGTGCTGATCTCAGTCCTCTTGAAACTGCAGAAGCATACCGGCAACTTGCCGAAGAGTTTTCTCTTTCCCATGAAGAAATTGCGAAAAGAGTTGGTAAAAGCCGTGTAGCGATTACGAATACCTTAAGGCTGCTCAAACTTCCTTCCAGTATTCAAGCTGCCCTTGCCGAAGGCTCAATAACTGAAGGGCACGCCCGAGCCCTTATTGCTTTGCCAACCCCTCAATCCCAAATAGCGGCTTTACATACCATTCTTTCAAAATCGCTAAATGTCCGCCAAACAGAAGAGCTTGTCCGCCGATTAACAGCACTTTCAGCAGAGGAAAAACAAACATCTGCTCATTCAAAAACCTCTCCACCAGAATTAAAAGATATTGAAGAAAAATTTCGCTCTAAATTTAATACCCGCGTTGATCTTTTGAAAAGAAATAAAGGCGGTACAATTACTTTTCATTTTTATTCAGATGAAGAGTTAAATGAATTAATTCATATGCTTTTAGGAGATATATAACATGCCAACCGTTCATGTAAAATGGATTGAATCGAAATTAATGATTGGAGTGGATTCAGCTGGTAATACTGTTCCACTATGTTACTCAAATGAAAGAGAGCCGGCATGGAAAGGAATTAAACCAGCCGAGCTACTTCTCATTGCCGCAGCTTCTTGTTCCATGTATGATGTTGTTGAAATCCTTCAAAAACAAAGAGAACCATTAAAAGATATTGAAATTACATGCACAGGAGAAAACCAAACTGACC
>DAOUFY010000139.1:0-10796 GCA_034429745.1 Anaerolineales bacterium | reverse complement strand
AGTAATGTTACTTAAATCATAGCCGATGATTTTTAATGCATTTTCCCAATTTTGTAAGGAAACACCGTAGATAGCTTTCCAGCGTAATTTATCACCTGTTGGCAAATATTCAAGGGCGACAATAAAGCATTCGCCTAATTTTTCCTGCAGGGTTCTTGCTGCAAAAGAGTATATCTCATCTGGTGAGGTAAGGGAAAGCAACTGCAGGGCACAGTCATTGAGCCAACGGAAGTCATTAAGCCTTTGAATGCCTTCTACAGGTAAAGGAGTTACAGTTTCAAATAATGATGAAGACTTTATTGATGATTCAGAACCGCCGTTGGTATTCATAAACACTGTATGTTCAAAGGCAATTGTGAAATTAAAATGACATTAAAAGACAAAAGATTGAGGGACTAGATGATGATTATTCGTTTTTATTTATACCATAATTTCCATTTATTAGTCAATAGGATATTAATTAAGGTTATAGACAATGAAAATTAATATGTTAGAAATTGTTGTGATTAAAAAAGAATAGATAATAAATAAAAGAATAAAATAAATATTGTATATTTGATGGCCTTTCACCCTCTTTATCTTATTCGGAGTGATTGGAAGAGGTGTTGATCAGGAAGATACCTATCAATACTGCGAAACCGCCGATAATTTGGCTTGGCATAAGTGGCTGGTTTGCAATAGGTATAGCTAATAAGGCGGTTAACACCGGCTGTGCTACCGTTGTAGGAGAAACGATGGAAGCTGGAAGTTTTCCAAGGGCATAACCGATGGATATATAACCACCAACTTGGGAGATGATACCTGCACCTAGAAAAGAAAGGTAGGTTTTTAAGTCATAGCCCCAAAGCGGTATGTGATTGAGTTGTGTAAAACTCAAGATGAGTACGGCAGCGATGAAGACTACCCACCAAACATGGGTGATGGTATCAATTCGCTCGCGGCTGTATTGCGTTACAATATAGTAGCCGGCATAGAAAAAACTTGAAAAAAATGCCCAAACATCTCCTGTACTTAGCTGAGGGTGATGCAGAAAGTCGTTTCCTAAAACAATAACTGCTCCGCTCAAGGTTAAAAATAATCCGATCCAAAACTTTTGACTAAATTGCTGGCGCAAAAAAAAGAAAGCAAAAAAGGCAACCCACAATGGTGCGATATAATTGAGCAAGGTGGCATTGGCTATTCTAGTAATTCCTAGTGCTATGCTCCAAGATATGTGATCAAAAGCCGTAAATACCCCTCCAAGAAGAGGGAAGATCATCCAGTTTTTGCTGAGCTGGACAGAATGCTTGCGTTGTTTTAGATAAAAGGGTAATAAGACAATCGTTGCAATAGCCATTCTGTAACCTTGGGTTAATGGGCCTGGAGCACTTGACCAATGAACAAAAAAGGACGATAAGGTGAGACAGCATATTCCAAGGACTAATGCGGCGTAGGGCAGAATTTTTTCGATAGACGGTGTTGTTTTTAGCATACTATAATAATCTCTTCTAGGTTCTTTCTGTTAAATTTAGTGGGCATTTTAGTGGCAGATCGGAAGTACACCTTTGTTTTTATAAGCATCTAAAGGCAAACCAAAATAAGGGGAAGGATCAAGGGTGTTTTCAATGTGCATTTCGTTGAGAAATTGTCCTTTTCCATTATCCTTGACTATGGAAAAATGGAGATGGATTCCAACCGGACGATTGGGATAACCGGAATAGTTGCCTTGATAGCCTAGCAATGTGCCGGCTTTAACAAATTTCTCGCTTGTGCCGGGCGGGAACTCGGATAAAATGTAGGATATTTTGCCACTGGCATCAGCTAAGTGAGTGTAATATAGCCAGATTTGGCGCTGGGGAAACAAAGGATCCTGAGGAACACGAATGATAAGAGAGGCTTTCCACTCTGGAAGGCGGGTTAGGTAACCATCATATGCAGCAATAACTGGTGTTTGTCCGCTGGGCAGAGAGCCGAAAATGTCAATCCCTTGATGGCGATGGCTGAACCAAAAAGAATCGTCCCATAAATATCCTATGAATCCACGGCTAGGTATTAGAAAAGGAGCAAAGTTACAACGCGTACCTTCGTTAATTGCCCATTGCGGGTGAGCAGAGGGATTGCGAATCCATTCATCCACTTGGCGATCGCGCTGCAGCGTGATCAATGGTATAGGCAAGCGAACTTCGAAATGTGTGATGAAAAAATAAGTCAACAACAAAACTGCGCTCACTAAAATGAGAGAAATGATAATAACTCTAATATATGAGTAGAAAGTTACTTGCATACTTCTTGAATGGACTTTGTTATAAACTCGAAGATGAAGTAAGGGGTAGTATAACATAAACTAAGGAGAAAATAAATAAATTTTGAGGATAGGTAAAAAATGAGAAAAGGTTTGGAGTTATCTGAAGTTCATAGTAAAATCGAAGAACGTTTGAAATGGTGGATATGGTTTTTAAGAAAATGGATGAGTTAAAACGCACTATTCGTTTTTCTTCTTTGTTTTACTGGGCGATATTGCTCCTGCCAGCTTTATTGTATGGCATCATTATCTCACAACACTTTTGGCTGCTGCCATGTCATCGAGACTCGGTTGAATACCTCGCACCGGCGATATTTGGCACATCTTGGGGTGGTTATTATCCATGGTTGGATCGAATCAACTTAGCCGTAGGATTGCGAATCTGGTATTTAGCCTTTTCCTTATCCCCCGAGGATGTAGGACAGTGGTTCATGCTGAGTGTCAATCTTGCAACAATGCTTGTCTCTATAGTTTGGGCAGCTCGCAGAGCCGGCTTTTTGGCTGGCTTAATGATTGGGATTTTCTTTAATGCCTCGTACCTTTTTCTTTTATATGGTTCTATTGTATATCCTGACCAATTATTAACGTTATTTACTTTATTGGCTTATATTGCATTTTCTGAAGCAAAAAGATGTGAGGCAGATAATAAAAGAAAACAGATGCTGCTCATTGGATTCAGTGGTATTTTTGCAGCTGCAGCTTGCTTTAGCAAAATCAACGGCATGATTACAGCCATATTTATTTTAGGCATGTTGTTATGGGCAAAAGAATGGAAAAAAATAATTTGGTTTAGTGTAGGTATTGTAAGTGGAGCTGTTTTATCCTTGGGATTATATGCGTGGCTTTATCATCCTGAGTCATTGGTTTATACCATCAAGCAGTTTTTCCTTTCAAATATCTCTGAAAATCTGGAAGTGCTGAATAAATATTATGTTTCATATCTCAATGTTATATTGGATATGCTTTATTTTCCGTTTCTGGCACTTTTAATTTTAAAAGGAGCATATAGCAAAGAAGAACCTCGCAATTTGTTTTTATTGGCTTGGGGTTATATCATTTGGATGTATGGATTTGTTGCTTTTGCGGGAGCCGGCAATGGTCCGCATGCTCGCTATATCTTACCTGCTTATCTTTGCACTGTTGTTGGTAGCTCTATTTATCTAGCTGAAGAATATCAAAAAGAACGGCAATTGATTTCAAAAATATGCTTTATAAGTGCGAGTGTTATAGGTCTAGGTCTAGCCTTTTCAGGCTTATGGATTGGAAGGCAGTTTGATCCTCAACTATATACACCCACTAAGTTCCCTTACTATATAAAGTGGTTATATGTACTTGGTCCTTTAGTGCTGGTGTTTAGCCTAATACTTTTTGAGTGGCTGAAGAAGAAAGAAGCATTCTGGGTATTTCTACTAGCTTCATCCTTGTGGATCAGCGCCTATGATGGTGGGTGGGCTTACAGCTATCATAAACAATTGAGTTCTTACTGCAACGATATGTTTAGCGCGGCAGAAACATTAAGCAAAGTCCCTGCAAAAGAATTTGGAGTTTATGTGGAAGCGTTTAAGCAATTAGAGCACCCTGAACGAATATTATGGGTTTATAAATATTTTATTGATACCAAGTATCCTCGTCGAACTGACTTTCAGGCATTATTGGAGTATAATCGTCAAATCAATCAAGGAATACGTTACATTCCAGGTGAGAAAAAGTTGGATGTTGTACCTGGAAATACAATAATTACGGATCAGGAAATGGTTGTGAAGCATATTTATCCTCAAGCCCAAAAAGTCAAAGAAATAAATTGGAAAAATAAGGTTTTAGCGGTGCTACAATGGAAATGATGTTGCGCTGAAAAAAGAAGTATGGCATACTTTATTTATTGGAACAAGTTAGATGAGATGAATCTTCGATAAGGAGAAAACTATGCAATACAAAATTCATGGAAACACCATGCAAACTGTAGATATTTTACTTAATCAAGGTGAAACGATATTTGCTGTTTCAGGGGGGTTAGCTTGGATGAGAGGTGATGTGAGGTTGGAGATCGTCAAACCTGAGGGGGGTATTAAAGGCTTGACAAAGAAGGGCAGTTCGAAAGGTACCTACATTTATTACACTTGTTTTTCCCCGAAGAGCTTGTTGGTATTTTCACCTGAAATACCAGGTACTATTCATGATGTTATGATAACTGAAACGCAAAGCGTTATATGCAACCGCAGTACTTTGCTTTGTGCGGATGCTTCTGTAACAATAAGCCCATTCTTTCAGCAAAAATTGACTACCTCTATGGGAAGTGAAGAATATATCCTTGATGAACTTAACGGAAACGGAACAGCTTTCCTTCAAATTCCAGGTGAAGCTCGTCAATATGAATTAAGACAAGGCGAGGTCATGAAAGTGGATCCTGACCACTTGGCGGCTTTTGAGTCCACAGTGCGTTTTGATTTGAACATTGATGATATTGTATGGGCAATTCTTGTTGGACCGGGCAGAATATGGCTGCAGACCCTTTCAATGCTAGGAACAGCAACTGCTTTAAGCCGCTATAAATAAACATATAGCAATTGAGCTGATGGGTATTTAGGAGAAATAGAATGATAAAAATTGTTACGGATACTTTAGCGTGCTTACCTCAGGTTTATACGGAAACATACAAGATACCTGTCATCCCTCAGGTTATCATTTTTGGTGAGGAATCATTTCGCGAAGGCATTGATATGAATCATCAAGACTTTCTTACGAGGCTAAAGCAATCAAAAGATTTGCCTAAGACTGCAGCACCATCTCCGGAATGGTTTAAAGAAACTTTTAAGGCTTTAGCTGCTGAAGCTGAAACCATCTTGTGCATTCATCCATCTGCAGAAATGAGTGGCACAGTGCGTTCGGCAACCGTTGCAGCGCAAGATTTTCCTGAGTTGGACATTAGGGTGATTGATACGCGGGTTATCGCTTATCCCTTGGGGGTAATGGTCATGTTAGCTCATAAATGGGTTGAAGAGGGTTTGAATGCTGATGAGATCATACAGCGGCTTGAAAGGCTCTCACAAAATGCAAGAATATATTTTCTGGTGGAAACACTGGAGTATTTAGCCCGCGGGGGAAGGATAGGCAATGCATCAGCACTGCTGGGCACGTTGTTGCAGATAAAACCAATCCTAACTCTTAAAGATGGGAAAGTGGATTTATTTCAGAGGGAACGCACTCATAGGCGAGCATGGGAATTTATAAAAAGCCGTATAAATGAGGAATACCCTGGACAAGGGGAAGATTATGGATTCCTGACGGTTATGCATGCCGGAGCACTGGAAGAAGCTATGGAAGCGGCTGATGAACTAAAGAAAATGTTTAGCTTAAATGAAATTGCGGTAATAGATTTACCTCCTGCAATCATTACTCATGCCGGGCCGGGTACGATTGCTGTTGGTTATTTTGTGCGTTGATAAAATAAACAAGAAATCAGTTTATTTCTCGGCAGAGGATATCTCAAAAGGGTCATAAAGAGGGTTTGTGCCCGCCCATATACAGTGTGCTTTATCTTCCGTGTTACAGCGATGGGCCTCAGAGCAGCGGTGAGCTACAATTCGTGCGGATTGATCGGGCAAAATATCAGCTGGAACAATGAGCTCTGCTTCAAAGTTTACCTCGCATCCTACTCTTTCGCAGAATGATCTTTTCAACGTTTTCCAAATTTGGTGTGCCATGGGTTTACTCCTAAATAATTTCGAAATTGTTTATCATAATTATACAACATACGATGGGTAATAATCAAGTGTATTTATTAGATTAATATCAAATTAATCTAATAAAGTGAAGTTGGTGTATTTATTAATAAAAAGGTTAACCTTCAGAAAAATTCATGATATAATTTGCATGCATACGAAAAAACTACATCATAAAACCAGCGATAAAAGAATGAAGGATAAAGGGATATGGCAGCACGTCCAATCCAATTAAAAGTTATTGCAGGTCCAAATCTTGGCGAAACTTGCCTGATATTCCGCTATGAGACAAGCATTGGACGAGATAAAAAGAATGATATTGTTGTTCTTGAACCTACGGTATCTCGTCAGCATGCATTGATAAGACGGCAAGGAAAAGATGTAGTTATTATTGACTTGGATTCAACCAATGGTACTTTTGTGAATAAAGAGAAGATCAATTCACCACGCATTCTTAAGCCAGGTGATACGATACATTTGGGAGAAAAGGTTGTCTTGCAATTTAACTATGCTGTTGATGATCCGCAGGCGACCTTGCATAAAGTGGCTGTATTAGGCGAGAAGCAAGCTGAGGTTCAACAAAGCAGTGAAACGCAAACCTTGATTGTGCAAAAAAGTGAAGCTGCAGCGGAAAAAGCAGTTTCATCTGTCAGCGAAAAAGCTACTGAAGCAGTTAATCAAAATGCTGAAATAAAAGAAGAGGCTGAAGTAGCACAAATGGAAGCTCAACCACAGTCAGAAGCAACTGAAAGTGAAAGCGAAAAATCTAGCGAAGAAGGTGAAGGGAAAAAGGGCAAATTAATTGACTTAAGCCAATTTATTGCCCAAATGAAGCAGAATGCTGCTCAAGCACAAGCTGCAGCTAGTGCAACCAAAGAAAAAGAAGAAGAAGAAATTGATGAAAATTTGCCAGCCGGCGTAAGAATGACAAAGCAGCAGGAAAATATTCTTGCATATAACTTAGATGAGGAGCCGGATTTGTGGTTGATATTATTTTTTGGTTATATTGTTTCCGGCGGAAAGAAATCAGAGGAATTAAAAAAGGCGCTAATTGATGATTCGGAAGAGTGGAAGCAATTTGTCCAAGAAGTTAAGTCGAATGATCTCTTGCAGACACTTACAGTAGTGGCTAGGGATCGGCTTACCAGGTGGAATATTATTATCAAAAATTTGTTGTCAGATCAAGGGCACTCGCGCCTGTTTCGCATGTACTTACAAGCGTTAATGGCACAAAAAATTAAAAAGGTGGTTGGTTTTGGAGGCAGAGCTCAACTAAAGAAACAGATGAACACCATTCTGGCTGTCATTGCTGGTAATGTGTTAGCTAATCTTGATAAGTATGATGAAGCGGCTCAGCGCTTAGCTAGCGGAAAGAACCCTGATGGCAGTCCTTTGACAGAGACACAGATAAAATTTTATGAACCAAGCAAAGTGGAAAACCTTAAACAAATAGCTCTATTGTTGGCGGTTATTGTAATCTTCCGCAATGCCACTTGCGCAGATGATATAAAGAAATTACAGGAATTTATCCGGGTTAATTTGATAGCCCCATTAAAGCTTGAAGCGGATGCAATGCCCTCTGGATATGAGAAAATGCAGGTTAACAAACGCATTGAAGGTTACATGCAACTGATTAAAACGGTTGATATCAGTTTTGGCTAGACTGAGCTTGGAGAAGAGATCATCATGGTAGATGTTGATAACATGCGCCAAGTTCGCGAGGAATTAGGCAAACTCATCAAAGATGTCCAGGAAATGGAGAACGCCACAAATAGGCTGCTTGAGTCGCTCATGAATGCAGTCAGTCAAACAGGAGATATGAATGCCGTCTCGGATAAAGGATACTTGATGACATTGGCGCAAATGCAGGCTGTGAATAACACGGTCTTGTGCAGAGCAACTAAACTATTGCTCCTTATGGCAATCTGGCAGTCGCGTGATATTGAGAAAAAACAGCAAAAAGAAGCTAAACTTGCAATGAAAAAGGAATAAAGAGAAAATGGATTATAAAGTAACTCAGGTAAATGGATTAGATGTGATTACTTTACGCGGTAGGGTAGATGGAATGACTTCCCCGCAGGTTGAAGAAGCTATTAAGGCACTTATGGATGGGGAAAAATATCGCTTAATCCTAGATATGACCGAAGTTGAGTTTATGTCATCCGCCGGTTGGTGGGTTTTGATTGAAGCGCAGAAAAAGGCTAAAAAACAAAATGGTGAACTAATTTTAGTGAACGTTAATGAAAAAATTCGCGCTTCTTTAAATTTAGTTGGTATGGATAATTATTTCAAATTATGCGACAGTGTATCAGCTGCGGCAGCAAGTTTTTCCTAGTGCAGCTGAATGCCTGAACGAATTTTTCAAGGAAAATACAGCAGTTTGGCAGCCATCGGTGAATTTGTTCATCAAGTTGCGCAAGCTGCTCATTTTAATTCCCTTGATATTTATGCTATTGAGTTAGCTGTTGATGAAATATGTACGAACATCATTGAGCATGGCTATCGGGGAGACAGTAGCAAGCCTATTGTATGCTTAATTGAAGAAACGGGGCAAGGAATAGTGGTACAAATTAAGGATGAAGCTGCCCCTTTCCAACCTACTTTGCCGCCTAAGAAATGGGATAATCCTCCGCTTGAAAAAATAAAACCACGAGGTATCGGGGTCTATCTTGTATATCACCTCATGGATGAAGTGAATTATCAGAGACGGACTGATAAACAAGGAAATGTGATTACCTTAGTAAAAAAGCGCAGCCGCTGATTATTCTAGCGGGTGCGATAATCAGCGGCGCGGGCGTGAGCTTCAAGCAATTCAGCTCGGGCGAGGATGGATGCCTTACGGCTGAGCGATTTTCCAACTTCGTCATCTAGGGCAACTAGATTGACAATGTGGAGAAAATCCCACACATTCAGCGGAGATGAGAAACGCGCGGAGCCAGAAGTTGGCATAACATGACTCGGACCGGCAATATAATCACCGAGTACTTCAAAGGAGAATTCACCTAAAAAGACTCCACCAGCGTTTTGCACTTTTTCTGCCAATTCCCACGGGTTGCTTACTGCCAAGCAAAGATGTTCAGCACCATATTGATTAGCAAGATCAACAGCTTCGTTAAGGTCAGCGACGATGACAGCACCGCTGCGAGATTGAAGAGCTTCAGCAGCAATTTCTTTGCGCGGCAGATCAGCAAGCTGTGTGAGCACTTCTTGCTGAACTTCTTTGGCTAGCTTCATGGACGGAGTAAGCAAAATCGCCGAAGCCAGTACATCATGCTCAGCTTGGGCTAAAAGGTCTGCAGCAATCCAAGCTGGACGCGCAGTTTCATCGGCAATCACCATAGTCTCAGTAGGGCCGAAGAGTCCATCAATACCTACCACTCCATATACCTGTTTTTTCGCTAAAGTAACAAACAAATTTCCAGGCCCAAAGATCTTATCAACAGCAGGAATTTGTTCCGTGCCATAGGCTAGTGCAGCTATTGCTTGGGCACCACCGACCGTGTACACTTCATTAATGCCTATTAAGGCACAAGCAGCTAGAATAATAGGATGAACGAAGTAATTGTAATGGAGGTTAGGAGGGGTAACGACGGCAATTTCTTTAACACCGGCTACTTGGGCAGGTACAGCTGACATGATGACAGAAGAAGGTAATGGAGCACTGCCCCCCGGTACATATAGTCCTACCCGCCGGATTGGACGCAAAAGTTGACCTAGTGTTCCGCCCAAATCTTGAGTAATCCAAGAGGAAAAAGGCTGCCGACGGTGAAAAGCAGCGACCCTTTCAATGGATGTTTGCAGAGTGTCGAGCAGTGCTTGATCTGTTTGTTTTATTGCTTCTTGAAAAGCCTGAGAAGGTACTCTGAATTCATCTAACGATACTTGATCAATTTTATTAGTCCAATTTTTTAGTGCGCTATCTCCATTATTTTTTACATCGGCAAGGATGGTTTGAACTGCTTCTGATGGTGTAAGAGGTTTCCCAAAAGTTTGATTGATTTTGTTTCCCACGCTTGGTGGTATGCTTATTTCATCTGCTGCAACACGTTTTAGGATAGTCTGCAGAGCGGTATTTTTATCATAAATATTAAACATCTCTCCTCCTTATGATTTGGCACATTCTCGAAGTACAAAAGGTAAAATCCCACCATGCAAATAATATGTGATTTCCTGATTGGTATCCAAACGAATTATTACAGTAAAAGAGTAACTTGAACCATTAGGTTTATGAGCGGTTATGGTTATTTGCATTCGAGGCTGTAGCGGATTTGTTGTTAAAGGAATATCAAAAATTTCTTCACCAGTTAGCTCGAGTGCTTCTGCATTTTCACCTTCCAAAAATTGGAGAGGCAGAATTCCCATTCCAACCAGGTTGGATCGGTGAATCCTTTCGAATGATTCAGCAAGAACGGCTTTTATTCCCAACAGCGCAGTGCCTTTGGCTGCCCAATCGCGGCTAGAGCCACTACCATATTCTTTTCCAGCTATAACGATAAGCGGTACATCTAAGGCTTTGTACTGCATAGCAGCATCATAAATGGGCATTACTTCATTGGATGGAAAATACTTTGTAATTCCGCCTTCCTTACCGGGTACAAGCTTATTTTTTAATCTCACGTTTGCGAAGGTGCCGCGAGTCATCACTTGGTCATTGCCTCGCCTTGCCCCATAAGAGTTAAAATCGGCCGGCTCTACCCCTTGCGAAATTAAGTATTTTCCAGCGGGACTATCGGGTGCTATTGAACCAGCTGGAGAAATATGATCGGTGGTAATGGAATCTCCCAAGTATACTAAGA
>DAOUFY010000138.1:0-8149 GCA_034429745.1 Anaerolineales bacterium | reverse complement strand
TTCACTTATTTCACTTCACCGATTCTATGACTAAGTTGGAAGAATTGAATCACATAAGCCGGCATCTTCTGATGAAATTTTTCCAACTTTGCAACTTATCATTGAAAACTGCTCCATCTTTATCATCATATCTGCCTCAAGCTAAAACAACCGATTATTATTACCCTAGTCCTTCCTTTGGTAAAGCTTATTGTTTCTGCTCAACATGTAATTACCAAGCTGCACAAACCGTGGCTACTTTCAGAAAAGATCCGCCAGAACAATCTGAGCCTTTAGCTTTGGAAAAAGTTGCCACACCAAATGCCTCTACCATCCAAGCTTTAGCCGATTTTCTAAATATTCCCAAAAGTAAAACAGCCAAGGCAGTATTCTTCATGGGAAAAATTCCTCCCCAAAATCATGAAACGTTGATATTTGCTGTTTTAAGAGGTGATTTGGAGATCAGTGAAGATAAACTCAAAGCAGTTGTTGGTGCCTATGCATTACGTCCTGCAACAGAAGAAGAAATCATCGCTATTAAAGCCCAACCCGGCTATGCTTCCCCCATCGGCATACAGAAATCATCAGTTATACCATGCATTACCGTTGTTGATGATCTCATCCCTCATACACCCAACTTAGTCGCCGGTGCAAATGAATTTGGGTTCCATTATTTGAATGTGAACTATGGAAGGGATTATCAAGCTGATTTGATTGCCGATATAGCTTTAGCACAGCCTGCTGCTCCATGCCCTCTTTGCGAAGGCAACCTCCAAGAGGAATATGGAATACCCATCGCTCAAGAAATAACGCTGGGAAGCCAACTCAGCATTCCATTAGGTGTATTTTTTCAAGATGAACAAGGGCAAAAACAGCCCCTCTACGCCTCGCACTTGAGGCTAAATCTATATTCTTTGCTTGGCTGCCTTGCTGAACAACATCATGATGCTTATGGTATCTGCCTGCCCAAACAAGTAGCACCATACCAAATCTATCTTATCGTATTGCCTGATAAAAATAATTCGCAGGTGCAAGAAACCGCAGAAAAACTCTACACCGATCTATGCTTGAAAGGTTATGAAGTGCTTTTCGATGATCGA
The DNA here is from genome assembly GCA_034429745.1 of Anaerolineales bacterium. Taxonomy (GTDB): domain Bacteria; phylum Chloroflexota; class Anaerolineae; order Anaerolineales; family DRKV01; genus JBAXBF01. The sequence goes on along the minus strand of DAOUFY010000138.1, from coordinate 7,070 downwards.
GACGAGCGGCCAGGCGTTAAATTCAACGATGCAGATCTGCTAGGCATGCCTTTGCGACTCACCATCAGCCAACGCGCTCTTTCCGAGGGCAGTATTGAGTGGAAACAGCGCGATCATCCCGAGAAAAAGCTCGTACCCTTAGAAGACATCTTTCAGGCAATTGAATCTTACTTTCAAATGTGATATATTATTTGATACCGAGTAGGAGGCTTATCAGTCTTTTACCATACGAGCTGCTCATGATCGCATGTATAACTTTGGCTATGCTTGCCCACCAATTTATACATAACCACATCTTGAAAAGAATGCCCAAGAATGCCATCATAGACAGCCCAGGAACGCAACCGCAAACTCTGAGCAGCATTTGGAGATCGAAATGGCGTTGAGCCATCCAGTTTCTTCTTTAAGTCACCATTCTCTGAAAAACCTTTATGGATTCTTTCAATGAGCTTTCTGCCGCGCTCGTATCCTAAACCGTAACGTTCAAAAATAACAGCATTGTGATAATGCAACGGTTCCGCAAAAAAAATCTCGTGTCCTAAATTCTCAACAAAAGATTCAAAATTTGCTAAACTGTGGGGCAGCATCCGCAATCCGCGATATATTTGAGCCGGTGCTAAGCCCGCCTGCATTGCAGCAATTTCAGCCTGAATGTTTCTGCAACGCATACCATAATTGGTTGCCGTTCCATCCGGCATCTTATCAACATCAAACCTTTGGGAAGTTACATCATTAATCGCAAAAAAGAGAATTTGCAATTGCCCATTAATGGTATCAGCTAATTGAGCATAGAATAAAGGGTCTTTAGCGCCCCATGTATGAAAAAGCGCCAATTCGACAAATGCTGTTCCTGCGGCAGCATTCAGAACAAACAGATCATGGCCTTCCGCATCCATCAAAGAAGGCGATAAGTTAAATCTCTGAATCAGTTGCAGCGGAATAAGCTTGGCATAAATAGCTCTTTTTTGTTCTGCCGTCAACCGATTAATTTCTCTTAAGGTACCACCTAACAAATTTAAGTCATCGGCGTTTAACATGGCGCTCAACTTCTCGTTCGGCGTCTCGTTTAGCTATAGCTTGCCGTTTATCATACATCTTCTTGCCTTTGGCTATGGCAATTTCCACTTTTGCTTTTCCCTCTTTGATATATACCCTTAACGGCACAATAGTTACACCTTTTTGACGCACTTCACGTTCCAATTGGCGGATTTCGGAAGCATGCAGCAGCAGCTTGCGCGGCCGGCGCGGTGGTTGATTTTCTCTTGACGCTTGAGTATAGGGGGCAACATGAGCATCTATCAGCCATGCCTCATCATTCTCAACCTTGACGTAAGCCTCATTAATACTCATCTGCCCAGCACGAATTGACTTTATCTCACTCCCTTTTAAAACCATTCCGGCTTCGAGTTTATCTAAGATAAAGTACTCATGCAACGCTTTTCGATTAGTAGCGACATTTCTGAATTCCATAAGTTTTGATTGTAGCACATTTTCATATAAACGATAAGGGAAAGTGTTGGCATTACCCTTGCAACAAGAAAAAGCAGAGAGGAAATATTATCTTGATGAATCAAACAATAAAGCCGCTGCTATCCCATTCTACTGACACAGAAGATCCGGAGCACTCCATTATCCAACAATGGCACTTGATCTTTATTACAATTATCAGCACGATATTGCTTTTATACTATATATATTCTGTATTTAATGCCCTGCAGAACTCGCTTTCTTTTTCCCCACCAACATTTATCTTTGGATTACTATTTCTTTAGCTATCTACCTTATTCCATTTCGTCTATAGGGCTTCTTTTTTTTCCATGAAAAACATCTTCCGTCCATTTTTCTATTGACGTTATTCAATAATTGAAACGAGAGTGCCATCCGCCTTAACATGCTGCACACCATAAGGAACAATCGGATCAGTCCAACGATAAATCCATTTAGCACTAGGTGTAGGCAGGTTAATACAACCATGGCTCATTGGGTGGCCAAAGTTATTGTGCCAATAGGTGCCATGAATTGATACCCCAGTCCACGAAATATAACATACCCAAGGCACACCCGGCAAATCATAGCCATTGCCCTCATTGGCTGCCATTCTTCTGGATGGTCGCTTTCGTTCAATAACGTATTCACCTGTTTTTGTATCCCCTTCTTGTGCTCCCGTGGATATTAATGTGGTGAACACCGGCTTGCCATATTCATAAGCTGTTAAAGTCTGTTTGGATAAGGATATTTCAATTCTCTTGTCTTTAACATCGGGTGAGATAGGTGTTACTTCTTCAGCAGTAACTTGACGCAAATCCTGAGCAGGACACCAGTAATATCGTTCCTCCAAATCATCAAAAATTCGGTACCAATAAACCCCGGTTTTCTTATCCAAAGTACAATAATCCACCCACCAAGTCGTGCCGTAATTCATGGCATATTTCTGCTTCATATCGTTATCTTCCGCTTGCCATGCCCAAGTTTGGGGCACCGTAACCTCAGCTAAAAAACCGCCGGCTGGAACATCAACCACAGGTTGATTTTTTACATTGCGCACTGGCTGAATAAAGGCGGCATTTACCCATCCTTTTTCCGTATTTAACCAATAAGGGTTAGTATGGGGTGCAGCCTGACCTAGTTTTTCTTCATAGATTTTCAGCACAGTGTTGGTATTATAAGAGCGGCTGGCTTCGCTATCAAACGATGGCTCTGAGTAAAAGAAACCGGAACGTACTGCCCTACCCAGCCAATAGGAAGATGTACGCAAAGGAAATGGATCGTCTTTAGGAGGCAGATGCACAAAAGGCGGTAAGAAGGAACCCAAAATCAATGTAGAACTAATTTTTAAAAATTCTCGGCGCGAAAAAGCCTTTGCCATTCTTTCAACTTCTCCATTTGGGAAGGAGTAATGTTAATAAAAGGACGAACTCTTTTTATCATTGCTACTGCATCATCAAGTGAATAACCTTCTGCAATGAGATAAGCTGCCGCCATGGTTGGTGCTCTGCCAATGCCCCCACCGCAATGGATATATACCCTTTTGCCGGCAGTGTGCTGTTGGCGAATAAACTCAACGCCTTGCTTAAGCTGCTCTATGGTAGGAGCATCATCATCGTTTGTTGGCAGGTAACAATACTCGTCCAATAACAACCCATGGACAGCATCATCATACTCCTTACGTAGGTTAACAACAGCTTGTACATGTGCTCTTTTTAGGTGCCGCAACCCATAACGATTATACTGCGGACCGACATATAATTTCGAATCAACTAGGCTGTGTTTTAATATGGGAATACCAGTAATCCAACTAAAGCCGCGGGAAAACAACCACAAAGCAGTAATTTTTAACCCTTGATTCTTCAAACGGTCAACTAATATACGAGAGTTTTTTAACAACTTGCTCACAAGAAATTGGATTAATCTCCCCGACTTAAAAGCTGTTCCTGTTCATCAAATATCTCTTTGGCTAGTTGAGCTATTTCTTCAAAAGATTCCTTATCCTTATTGGTAACTTCCCAATATAATTTTAATAAATCCAATGGAGACAAATGGCTAATATCTGTTCCATCCGGCAAGCGCGAACGCATATCTATAAATGGGCGGCGCACGATTTTAAACTCAAAAGCATCTGCAGCATATTTGCGCAAGGCTGCTTCATCTATAAGCGCTTCCCAATCTCTGTTATAGTTTATGATCAGTCGAAATATTTTCCCAGAAATTGCGTCTTTTGAAGGCATTTTTGCCCAAATCTTATCCATAATAGATTCTGGTGATTTTATTGTTACTTCGCAGGTCATATATTCTCGAGTCTTTAATGGCTGCCACTCCAGAATTGTCTTTCCTTTATCAACATGTACAAGATAAAAACCTTTTTCTTCATCAGCCTCTCCAAAATTGACACGCTCAATGGAGCCCGCATAAACAACTGGTGGATGCCTACCTTCATTAAGGTTTTGCGCTTTATGGATATGCCCTAGCCCAACATAATCAAGCCGGCTATCCTTCAATACGGAAGGCGGCAAAACCGCTTCGTTGTGTGCAGTAATAGTACCATAACCACCCAGCTCTGCTCCTTGTACAGTAACGTGGGCTGTCAGAACAAGTGGAAGTGAACTATCTGCTTGATCTATCCAACCCATAATCAACTCAATCACTTTTTTCTGTAGGATTTCAAATACCCATTTACCCTCAACTTCTATATCTAGATTTGCCATTAATCCGGAACGATGAATCCATGGCAATGCAATCACTTGTAATGGCAAACCATTTAATTGTTGAGGACTCAAAAACAAAGGACGATCGATCACTTTCACATAAGGCACATCAAACGTAATAAAACTATCCAAAGCATGAGCGCGTTGATACGCTGGAGACATATCATGGTTGCCTACTAAAAGCAACGTGAGAATTTCTGCTCTCGATAACCGCATAATTCGCCTACTCCACTCGCGCTGCAAGGTAGGGTTTGGCGTTCGCGAATGATAGGCATCTCCACTGAAAAGCACCATATCCACCTTTTTTTGGATAGCCGTATCTATAATTGCATCCAAAGAATGCAAATAATCCATTAATCTTAATGAAAGGTCAGTCGTATTATCGCGTCTGCCCGTCTGTTCCACGCCAATATGTGCATCAGAAAAATGAAGTATGGTTACGCTCATATGTTGAAATTATTTGATTTTTATTCCAAGCAATTCTAGCTGATACATTGTCGGACCGAATTTTGGATGATATTCTAAACTCTTCTTAAAATCCTCTATCGCCCCCTTTTGATCACCCAATTCCCATTTTGCCCGCGCCCTCCAAAAATAGGATTCTTCCAAATAAGGCTCGCTCATCTGATCTAATGTTGTCGTAGCCAAATCTATTACAGCTTGATAACGACCACTGCCAAAATAAGCTTTATAAGGACCTGTTCGATACCACATCACCCGCCAAGGACGCTTATCTTCTCCAATACTAGGGTACAACTTAAAGGCTTCATCATAACATTTGGCTGCGCCGCCGTAATCTTCTAACTATACCTAACAATCACCGCGGTTAAACCAAGCAAAAATTTGGTCTATTCCTCTTAAAGCAACAATCTCATAGGAAGCTTTATCAGCCGCCCGCATATAGTTGGTTTTTTCGTCAGCATCCGGACCAAGTATATTGATAACTTCACTATATTTTTCAGATGTAAAAGCCACCATATATAGAAAATTAAATGCGCGCCATTCGGATTCAATTTGGTCATAAGAAATTTTATAATCCGGCTGAAAATAAGAATCCTGAACAATGAAGTATTTCTCGTCTTCATTGTAGCCAGTTATGACGTTATAATGCCCCATCCAACTTAAATCTTTATAGATATCAACGATGTATGTCCCTTTTTCAATCAATACCGGAAAACCAGCTGCATTAAACCGCTTGATTGTATCTAAACTGCCACCTACACGAATAATCACATTTAAGTCAGTGTTTTCGCGTACATAATCAGCCATCTCGTACGGCATGACATTTTTATCTTTTGTGTAGGGTTTGATCGCTTTGCCAATATCTATACGATCTCCATCCCAACCCCAATACGACAGCAACATCCCTAAATTCGCGGGCGCACAATAATTATATAACCCATGCTGATCCATATACCTCACTCCTTTAAGGTCCACTTGTTTTGGCAAAGGACTCAAGGTTGGAGTAAGAGTTGCCATTGGAATCAACGTAGGGGTAGGCTGCAGTGTTGGTGTCGCTAGTATTGCTTCTGTGGCCGTCGCTTGCTCATTTTCTGCATTGGGGGCAATTAATGCCATTTCGGTAACACGCGCTGGATCAAAAACCACTTTTTGAGGCGGCTTTAACCAATATTGTATTCTTCCTCTAATATCCTCTGCATGCCAGATTACTCTTTCAAGTATTTGCGGCATGCTGAAAATCAGCAATATAGATACCGAAATAATCCCGATAATAAAGATAATAAAATAAAGAATCTTTTTCATTTTTGCAATCTGCTCGCACTATCATTAATGTTGTACTTTATAATTATATCATGAGTAATAACCCAAATTTTATCCATTATGGATGATAAACGACGGTTACAAGACTAAAGGCAAACAATGTTACCAGAGTGGCTAAAGAAAGAGTGTTAACAACATACTCATTTTCTTCTATACTTTCCTTTTTCATAAAAATTGGAATGACAAATGGAGGTGGAAGCACCATCATAGTCATCACTGCCGCTTGAAAGGACGCATCAAGTTTAAGTATCCCTTGCAGCACAACCGAGTTTAGAAAAATGCCAAAGATAAACCATAATGCATACCGAATAGCAATTGTCCGCAGAGGACGCATTACAGCATTTAGTTTAATATGCATCTCATACCCTATAACCAGGGCGATTAAAGGGGTAGTAAGATTTCCTAAATACTCAAGCGCCTTGAGTATCCCTTCTCCAAATGGATTTGCCCTTAAAGAAAGAATAATTCCTGTTTGGTTGACAACTATCCCAAGCAAAATCGCCAATATTACAGGAGTCCTTAGAAAACTAATGAGTGTATGAGAAATCGGCTTAGCCCCACTGCTTCTTCTCTCAAGCAAAGGCACTAATACAAAAAATACAAAAGTTACTTGCCCTAAGTCAATAACACCGAATTTGTATATATTTTCTGCGCCATATACTGCCCCATAAATAGCATACCCCATCATACCAGCTTCAAAACCAGTCATAAGGAATGGGAAAAATGGCGAAGAAACACCAGCCCAATTGTTTATTAGTCGTCCCAATATTAATCCCCCTACACAAGCAGCAAACATAATACCAACAATAAGCAGATATTCTGCCTGAAAAACCACTTGGGAAAAAGCAAGAAACAATACCGCGGGAAGTGCAATATTGACAATTACTTTTTTTATATCTTGAATGGTCTGCTGACTTAAATAATTGATTCTTTTCAGTAATGCTCCAAATAAGAATAAAAGAAGTACAGGTAATACTTTTGCAATAGCTTCTATGGCTGCGATCCTCCTTTATATATTCGAGTTTTTCTCAAGTGTTTTTGCGGTAATTATTTCACGATATTATAACCCATCTGTTGGATATTTAA